>PWFM01000028.1 GCA_003553895.1 Syntrophomonadaceae bacterium
ATCCTTCTCGGCCAATCCTTTTTCTTCCAGCCGGGCGGCAATGTCTGTAACTGTGTACCCTTCGGGAATGGTAAACCAGATCGTTTCGGCATAGACAGCTCCGGAGCGGATCTTATCTACAAGCTGCTCTATACTCATGGAGGGGCTCAGTTCATATTGACCGGCAATAAAATCTTGGCCCAGATTGTGATGATAGACATAGATCCTGAAAACCAGCTCATTGTGAATCAGGCCTTCTTCATATAGAATGCCGGCGATTGTACCGGTATTAGAGCCGGAAGGGATATCAACTACTTCATATGTTTCGGTTGCTTCAGGATCAACCGGTTCCAACATCTGGTTGTAATAGTAGTAAGCACCGGCGGCTGAGCCGGCCGCAAGAACCATGATTATGAGAAAACCGATAAATATCCACCTGCACACTGCCGTTTCACCTTCTCCTGTTCCGCTTTTTGTTAATGTTTCGGCTTAAGACAGGCCGTCGTCATCAATGTTTTCCAGTTCTTGAAGACGTTCTTCCCATGTTTCCGCAACCCGGTTCCATTCATCTTCGTCTTCCACCTCGACCAGTGATTCTTCCTCTTCACCGGGTTCTATCCGAAAAATGTAAGCATCGTCTTGAAAATCTACATAATCATCGTCCTGGTCGGTATAGAGCACTGGCACCAGGATGGCGTAATCGTACAGATCGACTTGAAAGCGGTCGATCAGGGCAAATTCATGTTCATTGCCTTCATCATCAACCAAAACCAGGATATCTGTTCTCTCTTCGCCATTGTCACCCATTATTGACACCTCACTTCATCCGTATTTCCCGGTCCGCCAGTAAAATAAATAATTTTACCGCGAGGCCAGGTAATTCTCCAGAATCATTACTGCGGACAGTTTATCTCTAATTTCACGGCGCTCTTTCCGCCTTACTCCGCCCGATATAAGGGTTCTTTCCGCGCTAACCGAAGTTAGCCTCTCATCAACCAGCTCAACCGGCAGTTCAAGGGTATCCTGCAATTTTTCCGCAAACCGGACGGCTTTTTCGGAAGAAGGTCCCCTGCTCCCGTTCATATTGAGGGGATTGCCGACCACAATTTTAACAACTTCATACTCCCGGCATATTGCCTGGATCTTTTCAAGAGCGCTTTCCAGGGTGTGGTAAGTTATGACATCGATCCCCTGTGCAGTAATGCCCAGGGGATCCGTTATAGCCACACCGATCCGTTTTTCGCCGGGGTCCAAGCCAAGAATCCGCACCTTAATTTCCTCGATCCCAGTTATAATTGATCTTTTTCAGCCAGCTCCAGGTAAGTCCTGACCATTTCTTCAAGCAGTTCATCGCGCTCTACCTGCCTGATCAGGCTGCGGGCATTTTTATGGCCCGTAATATAGGCAGGATCCCCGGATAGCAGGTAACCAACCAGCTGATTAAGCGGATTGTAACCTTTTTCTTTCAGGGCCTGGTAAACAGTGGTCAGGATCACCCGGGCCTTATTGTCTACTTCCTCGCCATTCACCTTAAAGAGAACGGTTTCTTCGTGGTTGTTATTTTCCGGTGCCATTTGCTTCCCTCCCGGTTACATATTTAGGACTGATCCACTGCCTTCAGCTGATCCCGCACCAATTCTGCCACGGAATCCAGAGCGGACGGAAGGGCGGATGTATCTTTGCCCCCGGCCTGGGCCAGGGCGGGCTTTCCGCCTCCGCCGCCGCCGACCCGGCGGGCCACTTCTTTTAACAGGTGATCGGCCCTGATACCCCGGTTAACCAGGTCGGAAGTCGCTGAACTAACCAGGATCACTTTCCCATCGCTGACGGCTCCTAAAACCACCACCACTGAAGGAAGGTGGTTTTTAACTTCGTCCATGACCATACGCAGGGTTTCCTGATTTTCGGCAGTCACCCTGGCGCTGAGCACATTGATGCCTTCTATCTCTTTAACCTCAGAAAGCAAGGTTTTCACCTCGCTGGCGGCAAGACGCTGTTTCAGCTCATGGTAGGACTTCTGCAGGGCCCTGTGCTCGGCCATATGTTCGGCAAATTTTTGTTCAAGCCGGCTTTCTGCTGTATTCAGCGAAGCGGCAAACTTTTCAATCAGGCGGTCCCTTTCCAGGGTCCGCTTGTAGGCATTTTGGCCGGCCACAGCTTCTATCCGGCGCAAGCCCGAACCGATCCCTTCTTCAGAGACTATTTTGAACAGGCCAATCTCGCCGCTTGAAGCGACGTGGGTGCCCCCGCACAATTCCCTGGTATATTCTCCGGCCGAAACCATCCGCACCGAGTTGTCCTCGTACTTTTCGGTAAATATGGCCGTGGCTCCAAGTTTCTCCGCTTCTTCAAGGGTGGTCATCTCAACTTTGACGGGCACGTTTGCCAGGACCATTTTGTTGACCGCTTCTTCCACGGCCTGCAGTTCATCTGCCGTAAGAGCAGAAAAATGATTAAAATCAAAACGCAGGCGATCCGGGGCAACCAGTGAACCGGCCTGGTTTACATGCTCGCCGAGGGCTTTACGCAGGGCCCGGTGCAGGAGGTGGGTCGAGGTATGGCTGCGGCAGATCCCCTGCCTGCGGCCCCCATCCACCCGGGCCGTCACCGTTTCTTCCGCAAACACCCGGCCTTCCTCCACTATTCCCTGGTGAATAATCTGGCCCCAGGGCGAATAGATGGTATTTTCCACCTTGATCCGGCCGCTGGAAGATTCTATATGGCCGGTATCCCCAATTTGCCCGCCGGCTTCGGCATAGAAAGGAGTCTTGTCCAGCAAAACTTCAACTTTTTGATCTTTGGTTATTTCCGTTTGGGTTTCCCCTTCCACCAGGGCCAGGATCAGGGTAGCTTCTTGTTCCAGGGTTTCGTATCCGGTGAACTGGGTGGTTAATTGTTCTGCCGCCCGGTACCTGCTGTCATCAGCTTCGCCACCGCTCGCTTTTGCTGCGGCCCGGGCCCGGTCCTGCTGGGCCCGCAACTTTTCTGCAAAACCCTCCCGGTCGATATCCAGGCCTTTTTCTTCAAGAATTTCAGCGGTTAAATCAAGGGGGAACCCGTAGGTATCATAAAGCTTGAAAGCGAGATCGCCGGGCAAAGTGTTCTCATCCCTGGCCCGGATATCTTCAATATAATCTTCCAAAATATCCATGCCCTGGGTCAGGGTTTCCTGGAAGCGCTTTTCTTCCAGCCCGGTGATCTGGCAGATATAGTCCTGGCGCTCTTTCAATTCCGGGTAAGTAGAGCCCATAATATCGGCGATCAGGGGCACGGCGCCGGTAATTATATTACCTTCCATGCCCAGCAGTTTGCCAAAACGAACTGCCCGGCGCAGAAGGCGCCTTAGCACATAACCACGGCCTTCATTGGAAGGAATTACGCCGTCGCCAATCATAAAAGCAATGCCCCGGCTGTGCTCGGTAATAATCCGCAGGGGCACCTCCTGGTCGCGGCGCGACTTATCGGCCAGGTTATAGAAATGCTCGTATACCGGTTTGACCATATCGATCTCATAAATCGAATG
>PWFM01000058.1 GCA_003553895.1 Syntrophomonadaceae bacterium
GGCGTCGATCTGAAGGCCACCAGAAAAAAATACGGCCAGTTCCTGCATTGCGCTATCAGCGTACCCCTGCCGCTTTCCGGGGACGTGATCCTGGTGCCGGTGAAGATGCGTCTGCCCCGCTATGAGAATGACGGGGCCACCGGCTATATCAACCTGGAAGATGTAGAGAGGGTTGAAGAAAAAGAGGATGGCGGCGAAAGAGAAAAGTGCCGCCTCTATTTAAAAGGCGGGCACAGCCTGCCGGTTTATACTTCAGCCAAAATAATCAGACAGCGCCTGCATTACGGACGCATGGCCCAGGGCCACTACCGTAATTTGCGCCAAATAATTAATGACGACCAGGCTTTGCTAAAGGCGATGGAAAACCGTAGCAAAGGCCGCTGGAGCAGGCTCAATAATGAGCTAGTGCTCTTTTTTTTACGAGATGACGATGGCGATGACGAGGAATCAATGCACTAAACGCTGTAACCAGGCCGGTTGTTTTTGGGCCGGCAACTGAATTGTAAACCGGGGCCGGGCGCCGAACAGGCGCCGGGGTAAGGGAAGCGGGGTTAATATATCAACCCCGGGAGGGGGCAAAGCCGGGCAGTAAAGCGGCTTTGCCCCTTTTCCAGTTTAAAGCTGCTTGTGGTAGATGTAGGCGTCGCTGAACCCCGCCGCCCGGGCTTCAGAAAGCCTCTGGCGGGCGTTTTCAATATAGGCGAAGGCGCCCACCTGGACGGTATAAAGGCTTTTGTGCTCAGCGGCCGGGGGAGTCTTTTTTTTGCTGCCGGTTTGTTCTACCGGCAGGCCCAGGGAGGAATAGATGCCCCGGGTAACGCCGTCTGCCAGGGTGTTAATAAACTGCTCTTTTTGCCAGAGAGCCGCCTCCCGTTCATTGTCGATAAACAGGGATTCGATCAGCACCGCCGGGTTGGGATTGTGCCTGAGCACGTAAAAAGCAGCCTGCTTCAGGCCCCGGTCGATGATTTGCCAGGGCGAAAGGGCGGCCATGACCCGGGGATGGAGTTTTTTCTGCATTTCAACGGACCTGGGGCCGGCGTTTCTGGCGATAAAGGATTCAAAACCGCGCCCGCCGCCGGCATTGGCATGCAGGGATAAAAACAGTTTCGCCCCGGCCCGGCGGCTTAGGGCGACCCGGTCGGCCAGGGAGACGAAGATGTCCCGGTCCCTGGTCAAAAGGACCTTTACCCCCTGCAGCCGGCCGGCCACGGCCAGGGCCAGCTGCAAATTGAGAGTTTTTTCTTCCAGGCCGTGGGCTACGGCCCCGGGGTCATAGCCGCCGTGGCCGGGATCAAGGACAACTACCGGTTTGCTCATCAATATAACCACCTTTAATTATATTATTCCTCCCCGCCGGGGGCGGGGAGGTTATTTTTCAGCGCCTGAGCAGCGCTTGAGAAAGGGAATGGATGCTTTCGGTCAGAGTTTCGAGCTTGCCTTCCAGGCGCACAAGCAGGTATATGCTCACCGCCACGGGGAAGCCGAAGTTGCCGATTAAGCCCATCATATCGTCCATAGCAAGGCATCGCCTCCTTTTTATATAGTAAATTGCCCTCCCCCGGAAAGGAGGAGGGCAGCTACTTTAGAATTCGCCGAGGGTGTCGACAGTCCTGGAGACTACCTGGGCCCTGACTTTGGCGGTGATTTCACCGCTGTTGGTGGCGAAGATGTTGCGGTTGATAATGGAATCCATTACCGGTTCAACATCGGCCAGGCCGATCTCGGGATCGGGGTCTGCCAGCGAGATGGTCGTGTTGCGGCCTTCTGCAGTCGAAAAAATCATCTGCAGGGTTTCACTCATATTTAAAGCCCTCCTTTCAAAAGATTTTTAGTCTTGCTGTGCTTAGGCTTCTTCCAGTTCCACTTCGTCTACCCGGCGCACGGCGTAAAGAGTGTGCACCTGCAGGGCGCCCAGCTCCTGGGCCAGGCCCATCAGGTCGCTGTTGTCGGCCTCGGATTTAACGTTGGAAAAGGAACGGGTGCGGTAGATGGGATTGAATTCTTCGTCCATGCCCACGTTTAGCTGTAACTGCAAACGGGTGGCGAGCGGGGTTACGGTAACGGCCATTTTAACACCTCCTTTCAGTTCAGTTTATTTCTTAACCGGTTAAGCCTGCTCATTATAGCCGGGATGGAAAGGGAGGCACAAAGGCCGGGTGGCGGGTAAAAAGGAGCCCACCTGCTGTAAGCGGGCCGCCCGGCGGCGGCCGGTGGCGCTGTTTTAGGCCCCACCGGTTCATTTCCGGGGGTCCGGTTGCAGCCGGTCGTAATCTTTTTTTTGAGGAGAGCTCGCCAGAGCAGTCAGCGTTGCCTTGATGCGGTATAATATTGTAGTAGTATAAGATAAAGGGGATTCCTGAGGCGGTAGCTTAAGATGCTTTAAGGCTTTAATGAGCCCGGGAGAGGTAGCAGGGAGGTAGATATTAAAGATGACAGGCAAACGCAGAATCCAGACCTTTGAGCAGAAAAGTCGCGGGAAAAATAAAGGGTTCCGCTACTTCCTTTTGATACTGGGCGCAGCCGGGCTGGTCCTTCTGAGCTACGGCGCTGTGCACTGGTACCTGGCGGCAGACGGCCGGGAAGAAGCCGGAGAGCGACCGGAGATAACGGCCGGGTTCAGGGACCTGTTCGAGGGTGAAAAGGCGGTCGAGGTTGAAGAGTTTTCAGCGATGCGCCTGGTCGTGCCCGCCGCCGATATCGACCTGGAAGTCAAGGGGGATGTTGACACCTACGACCCGGACCTGGTGGGCAACGAGCCCTGGGAGTTTTCCCGGGAAGATTATGACCGGTGGCTGGAAGGCCTCGACCCCCTGCTTGATGTGGGGCCGGTTTACTACCAGTTCAGCGACCTGCCCGGCACCAAAGAGGGCAACGTGGTCATCGCCGGGCACCGGGCCGGGCGCTGGAATTTTTTCCGCTACTTAGACGAACTTGCAGAAGGCGATCAGATCTACCTGGAGGTGGCCGGCTACCGCTTTACCTACCTGGTTGAAGACGTCTACCAGGTTGATGCCAGTGACTGGGAGATGATGAAAAGCACCGAAGAGCCGGCCATCACCCTGCAGACCTGCGCCCCCCTGGGGGTGCCCAACCCGCCTTACCGCCTAAATGCCCGGGGTTACCTGGAAAAAGTAGAACCCCTGGATCAGGTAGATGACGAAAACGGGGGATCATAATCACAGCTAAATTTTATAAAGACTCTGATCGGGCACTTTTTTGCTGATGACTTCACCGATCAAAGGTTCAAGTCAAACCTTACTATATGTGACAAGCTTTCTTCGAAAGGTATTAATTGGATGTGGTGAAAATATATAATGATTTTGTTTAGAAGGAGGAAACTATGTACTTAGTCACCGGCGGGGCCGGCTTTATCGGCAGCAACATTGTCAGGAAACTGTTGGAGCGGGGCGAAAAAGTTCGGGTGCTCGATGATTTTTCGACCGGCAA
>PWFM01000136.1 GCA_003553895.1 Syntrophomonadaceae bacterium
GTATTATTGTTTGGCAGTTCATTATTACAAAATATTATTAAGTAAGGAGATGCCTATGAACACCATTATTGATGCTTATGAAGTAAATGGAAAACCGATCAAGGATTGGACAATTAAGGAACACAATGAAGCGCTTGACAAGCTCGGGGCAAGGATTTACAAACCTTTTCACGGTGTCCTGGTTTTGGGCGGCGGCACAAAACCTTACATGATTAAAGTTCGAAAAGAAACTAAGGACGGCGAAAAGGAAATGGAGCTGGTGGATGCTCTTGCCTGTTATTCTGCCGTTCCCTTCGGTCACAGGGATCCTGTCATTACAGAGAATGTTAATAAGTTTATTGCCCAAATGGCTACTATCCCCCGTTCAATTTCCCACAGTTACCTGGGCCCCTGGCAGGTTAAGCTGCAGGAATTTACCCAGATGGATATGTTCCTTCCAAAGAGCAGTGGGACTGAAGCAAATGAAGCCGCAATTAAGGCTATCAGGAAGTGGGCTAAAAATTACGGCGGCAGGGATGGCAAAGGTATTAAAGGCACACCTTACATTATTACAGCTAAAAACGCCTTTCACGGCAGGGGCCTTGGATCTACTGCTATGATGGACGATCCGACCACGAGAAAAGATCTGGAACCCCTGATGCCCGGTTTCGAACAAGTTCCCTTTAATGATGTGGAAGCCATGGAAGCTAAATTCAAGGAGTATGACGGTGAAATTGCTGCTGTATTTATTGAGCCAATCCAGGCTGAAGCGGGCATACTAATTCCGGATGACAATTACCTGCGTGATGTCCAAAAACTTTGTAAAGAAAACAATGCCCTGTTTGTGCTGGATGAGATTCAGACCGGTTACTGCCGGACGGGCTATAACTTTGCCTGGCAGCTCTACGATTTGGAAAAGCCTGATTTGGTAACCCTGGGTAAAGCCATGGGTTCTGGAGGGCTGCCCGTAAGCTGCCTGTGTGGTAAAAAAGAAATCATGGAATTGTTCGAACCGCATGGTGAAGGAAGCACTTTCGGCGGGTTTCCCCTGGCTTCTTTTGTTGGCCTGCTGACCATCCATGAACTGGAAAAAAGAGACATAATTAAAATGGTAAGAGAAAACGGCAAGTACTTGAAAGAAAAACTTGAAGAAGTTGCTAAAAATTACCCCGAAAAGGTTAAAGAAGTTAGAGGCATAGGCATGCTAATTGGTGTTGAGATTAAACCCCAGTATGATGGGCACAAACTAAGCTTGAATATGATTGAGCATGGAGTCTACGCCAAGGAAACCCATGATACCAACCTGCGGATAGCTCCGCCGATCGTTATCGAACGTGAGGGAATGGATAAAATAGTATCAGCCCTCGATGCCAGCCTGGCTGATCTGTAAATTGTTTAGCTAAATGTTGGTGTACAAGTATGCACCAGTAAATATTAATAATATAAAAAAAAAACCGGGAATATGTTCCCGGTTTTTTAGTGGTGCGCCTGCGTGGTTTTGAACCACGGGCCTCCTGCGTGTCAAGCAGGCGCTCTCCCCCTGAGCTACAGGCGCATGTCTATTAGCAAAGATATTTTAGCACTTAGGCGCTTAAAATGTCAAGAAAATTAGGCCCCTGAACTGTAAAAGATCTTTTTTCTATGCTATTATGTAAGAGAATTTACAGGTTTAGGAGGGTTATTATTGCCGGCAAACCTGAACCCGCAATATTATGAAGCAGAAGAAAAATACCGCAGGGCGAAAACCCCTGAAGAGCGTATACAGGCCCTGGAAGAGATGCTGAAGGTTATACCCAAGCACAAAGGGACTGAAAAGCTGCAGGGGGACATTAAGCGAAAACTGGCCCGGGTAAGGGAAGAAGGAAAAAAGAAGAAATCGACTGCTAAAGGTCATGATCCTTTTGGGGTTGAAAAACAGGGCGCCGGTCAGATTGTTCTGGCCGGTTACCCGAACAGCGGTAAATCTTCTTTGGTTGCTTCTCTGACCAGGGCCAAGTTGAAAGTGGCCGATTACCCATATACCACCGCTATTCCGGCCACGGGGATGATGCCCTATAAAGATACCTGGGTCCAGCTGGTTGATACCCCGCCGCTGATGGAAGACAATGTTCCATCAGGCTTAATCGGGACTTTTAAAGAAGCAGATGCCCTGCTGATCATAATCGATGTTTCCACTGCCGAGTGTTTGGAACAGTATGAGGGAATAATGAAGGTTTTGCAGGAAAGGGAAGTAATCGACCTTTCCGAAGAGGGAGAAATAATAGCCCCGGTTCCATTCCTGGTTGTGGCCAATAAAATAGATTATTTAGACGCAGAAGAAAACCTGGAAGTAATGAAAGAGTTAATGCCGGGTTTTGACCCCCCGACTGTGTCTGTTAATGGAAACGGCCTGGAAGGACTCAAAGATAGACTGTATAACCTTCTTGATGTAATCAGGATTTACGGCAAGTCTTCAGACCGGCCTGCCGATATGGAGCGGCCCTTTATTTTAAAACGAGGCAGTACTGTCCTTGATTTTGCCGGGCAGGTTCATAAGGACTTTCCCGAACAGCTGAAAAGCGCGCTGGTCTGGGGTTCTTCAAAGTTTGACGGCCAGGCCGTGGCCCGTGAATATGTGTTGGAAGACGGAGATATTGTTGAACTCCAGCTTTAAGCGTATACTGTGTGTAGTAATAATTGGATACGGGGCAGCTGTAAAAAACGGCGGCCTCAATTAATAAGTATAGGAGATGATTTTTGTGATTTGGGTAGTAATCGGTATAGTCTTGCTTGTTATAATTTTTGCTATTGCAACTTACAACCGCCTGGTGGCTTTACGGCAGAATTTAAAGAATGCCTGGTCGCAGATCGATGTGCAGTTAAAAAGGCGCTATGATTTAATTCCCAACCTGGTCAATACGGTAAAGGGCTATGCTGCCCATGAAAAGGAAACCCTTGAAAACGTCACCAAAGCCCGCAACATGGCTATGCAGGCCGGAGATGTTAACGAGCAAGCCGGTGCAGAAGACATGCTTACCGGGGCCTTGAAAAGCTTATTTGCTGTCGCCGAGAGCTACCCGGACTTAAAGGCCGACGCCAACTTCAGGCAGCTGCAAAGTGAATTGAGTAACACGGAAGGACAAATTGCTTCAGCCAGGCAGGCTTACAACCAGGCCGTAATGAATTTCAACACGGCCATCCAGCGCTTTCCGACAGTTCTTGTAGCCGGTATGTTCGGTTTTCAACAGGAAAACTATTTCAACCTGGATGAAGAGCCGGCCTCCCGCGAAGCGGTTAAGGTTGAGTTTTAAACTTAATCATATCTATAACAGTATGCCAAATAGACCCGAAGGTTCGAACTTCGGGTCTTAGTTTATATAAGCTTATACCGGATTATCTGGGATGGAATATTTACGCCTCTGAATAAGCAGTGAAATAGAAAAATAGTTCAAGAAAGAA
>PWFM01000011.1 GCA_003553895.1 Syntrophomonadaceae bacterium
ACCTTGTTATATTCTGTTGTCAGTTAATTTTCTACTTGATTAGTATTCTGTTGTAAGGTTCATAAGAAATGAGTAAAAAATACTTCGTGAGGTGGTTTTTCCTTGTGCATCCCCCCTTGCTAAATTCTTAAGTCTGGCAAAAACGTGATAATGCCTATTATAAAGTTGCAATTGACATGCCACCATAGAAAAAAGCATAAAGGATGATTTTAGATGACATTTGACAATCATGAGGTTGTTTGACAATATTACAGAAACTGTAGACATGACGTCACGCATTTACAATATGACACCTTATGAACCAGGATGCCTCTGAATTTCCTCTTGAGCCGGCGGCAGTGCACAGTGTCAACCAGTTGGCATTGCCGGAGACTACCCTTTACTAAGCGGGCTCCATGCACCGTCAATCCAGTGACATGTGTCAATATGCCGACAGCGCATCTCTTCCTGCCATGGCTAAGTATATTCTATAAATATTCTTAAATTCCTCTTATTAAATATTTAAAACAGGCATTCGCATACATGTTTGAAGATTAACAGTTAAGCGTTGCCAGGGGGGACGATTAGACTGTTCCGAAACGTATCTTAAGTTGGGGAAAAGTCGATGCAGTCTTTCCTGCGGCTTAGTGAGACCAATTTAAAGATATAAGTCTCTGCAGAGTCAATGAGAAAACAATTTTGTGCTGTTATTTTCTTCGATCAAAGGGTTTTTGTCACATGGTTACGAAGTGTTAATTATTGTCCATTTCCTTGGCATAGAAATTGCTTTATTTATCTATCAGTCATTAATTATGTTGCATAACCTGTAAAATCGCATATTATATTATTGGTAGGGATAACGATACTGGCAGGAGGGAAAAGACTTGAGAATTGAGGAACACCCGATTATTGATTTCAAGAGGGGCAATCCGGTTAAATTTACCTTTAACGGCCTTGAGATCTCAGCTTATGAGGGCGAAACGATTGCAGCTGCTCTTCATGCCGCCGGTGTGAGGGTGCTAAGCCACAGCCATAATTTACAGCGACCAAGGGGCTTTTTTTGCGCTATTGGCAACTGCTCATCGTGCTTGATGAAGGTTAACGGGGTTTATAACGTACGCATCTGTGTGACGCCTGTGCGTGAAGGCGACCGGGTTGAAATGCAGGAAGGAAGAGGTGACATCATTGCAAAAGCCTGAGATTGCCATCGTGGGCGGCGGACCGGCCGGTTTGTCGGCAGCCCTAAGCGCTGTGCGTCAGGGGGCGGAAGTGATGCTTATTGACCGCGATCCGGCTCTGGGCGGCCAGCTGGTCAAGCAGACTCACATGTTTTTTGGTTCCAAGAAAGAATATGCCGCCATCCGGGGTATCGATATTCCAGGCAAATTGCTGGCCGCCCTTGGAGAGGAGGGCAAAGGCAGATTTAAACCAGTTTTGAATACAACTGTACTAGGCTATTATGATGATGGGGTCATCCTGGCCGATAAAGAAGAACAACAGGCTATGCTGATTAAGCCTCAAAAGACAATCATAGCCACCGGCGCCTCCGAAAAGATGCTGCCTTTCCCCGGAAATGATCTGCCCGGTGTATACGGCGCCGGGGCGGTACAAACCTTGATGAATGTTTACGGCATCAAACCCGGTACCCGGGTGCTTATGGTCGGCGCCGGCAATATCGGCTTAATTGTTAGTTATCAGCTGATGCAGGCCGGGGTGGAGGTGGCGGCTATAATCGAGGGAGCGCCGAAGATCGGGGGGTACCTGGTCCATGCCACTAAAGTTAGAAGGGCCGGAATCCCGATTAAGACTTCTCATACGATCAAAGAAGCCTACGGCAACAAGTCGGTTGAAGGAGCCCTGATCTGCAGCCTCGATGAAAACTGGTGCGCCATTCCCGGCAGTGATCTGGATATGAAGGTAGATGTAATCTGCCTGGCAGTAGGCTTGTCTCCACAAACTGAATTGCTATGGCAGGCCGGCTGCGAGCAGAAATATATACCGGAACTGGGCGGTTATGTGCCTTTACGCAATGAAAGGATGCAAACTACCCTGAACGATTTATACGTGGCCGGCGATGTAGCTTGTATAGAGGAAGCCGGCTCGGCCATGGTTGAAGGTAAAATCGCCGGCCTCTTTGCGGCGGCGGATCTGGGTTACGATGAAAAAGTTGAAGAACGTTTCACTAGCTTTACCAGCGAATTAGAGGAACTGCGGGCCGGCCCCACCGGAGCAAAAATAAGGGAGGGCCTGTCCAGGCTGAATGGAGGTGCGGCTAAATGCTAGAAAAAACCGGTGTTCCCGAACCTGAACAGGTTAAAATGATTACTCCTTCAGATGTAAGATTTCAAAAAGGGCCGGTTGCGGTGGTGGAATGCTTCCAGAATATTCCCTGTGATCCCTGCCGCTATGCCTGCCGGCAGGGCGCGATCAAGGAGTTTGAAGATATTAATGATCTGCCGGTTATTGACCACGAACTGTGCAACGGTTGCGGGCTTTGTATTAGCGAATGTCCCGGGCTGGCCATTTTTGTCATCGATGCCAGCTACAGTAAAGAAGAAGGTCTGGTCAAGCTTCCATATGAGTATTTCCCTCTTCCCGGGCAGGATGAAGAGGTAACCGGCATCGATACCGAAGGCGAAGCGGTTTGCAGCGCCCGGGTAGTCAAGGTCCAGAATACGAAAGCCCTGGATCGGACTCCGGTAGTTACGCTGGCCGTTCCCCGTCAGCATGTAATGAGAGTACGCAGTCTTCTCAGAAAAGGCGGTGAGCAACATGGAAGATAATATAATTATCTGCCGTTGTGAAGACCTAACCCTGGCCGATATCCGGAATTCGATCAAGAAAGGGTTCCATAACCCTCAGGAAATCAAGCGATTAACCCGCTGCGGGATGGGCCCCTGCCAGGGCAGCACCTGCCGGGAACTGCTTTTAAAAGAAGTGGCGGTAGCATCCGGCAAGAGTATTGGCGAGCTGGAGATGACTACTTTCAGACCTCCAACCAAGCCAATCAAAGCTAAAAGCATTTTGATGGAGGGCGACCAGGATGAAGAATAAAGCAGATGCGGTAATCATAGGAGGCGGTGTCCACGGTTGTAGCATTGCCTATCATATGGCCAAAAAAGGCTGGAAAAATATCGTCCTCCTGGAAAAAGGCACTCTGGCCTGCGGGGCGACCGGGCGCAGCGTGGCCGGGATTCGCCACCAGTTTGGCACTGAAATCAATATCCGCCTGGCTAAAGAAAGTGTAAAGCGGATGGAGCGCCTGGAAGAAGAACTTGAATACGACGGCAGTATTGAACTGATGCAAAAGGGTTACCTGATGCTGGCCTACAGCGAAGAAGAACTGGACCTTTTCACCTGTAACCGGGACCTGCAGAAACAAATCGATCCAAAAAACTTAACTGAAATCCTCACTCCTGAACAGGCGGCGG
>PWFM01000144.1 GCA_003553895.1 Syntrophomonadaceae bacterium
ATTTTTCTGGTAACTATGTGTTTGTAGGTTGGGTTTCCAAGAAAAAATTTTTCTGTATGAAAAATGGATGCAACGCAAATTGCTTTAAGTTGAACCGGGTTGCCTGCAATTTCGTGGAATGATAATATGGGAAAGAATTTGTCATTAGTTATAAAGATGCGAGGAAGTGCTAGCAATGGAAACCGAACCAAGGGAACGACTGGACCGGCGCGCTTTGAAAGCCTGGTTTTTCAGTGGGTTGGTCTGGGGCCTTTTATTGATGATCATCCCTGTTCTATATTTAAACATAACTCCCCTGTTCTGGGATTTACCCGCTTTTTACGGCTGGTTGGCGGCCGGCCTGGTTTTTTTGTATACCCTGTGGGATGCAGTGATTGTGCCCCGGATCAAGCTCCATTTTTGGCGCTACGAGATTCGTGATGATGAGATTGATATTCGCCACGGGGTTTTCATCATCCGCCGGACCCTGATCCCCATGATTCGGGTTCAGCATGTCGACACCGAGCACGGACCGATCATGCGCCTGTTCGGGCTGGCCACCTTAAGGGTTTCCACTGCCGCATCAGAGCACCGCATACCGGCCCTTTCCCGGGAAAAAGCAGCCGAGCTGCGCGGAGAGATTTCAGCCCTGGCCCGGGTGAGTGATGAAGATGTATGAGCAAAAAAGACAGCACCCGCTGATGATCCCCCTGGCTTCGGTAAGGAGCACGCTTATATTCCTGGTTCCTATGATTTTCATTTTTATCCAGAACCTGGACACTGAAAACCTGCTGCGAAATTTACTAATCCTGGCCGGTGCTGCCGTATTAATTATGCTCGTGATCGTTCCCCTCCAAGTTTTAAGCTGGGCTTTTTACACTTACCGCTATGAATCCGGCTACCTGCATATCAAATCAGGGGTTATATTTAAAAAGGAACGTTCGATCAAACGGGAGCGGGTCCAGACAGTCAATATCCGACGGGGCATTATTCAACGCCTGTTCGGCCTGGCCGGCCTCCAGGTTGAAACCGCCGGGGGTGGATCCGAATCGGAATTGAGCCTGGCAGCAGTTACTATAGAGGAAGCTTACAACATCAAGAGGAGCCTTGAAGGAAAGGCTGCGGATTATGTTTCAGCTTCTGGAGACACATCGGCCGAAGCGGCGGAATCAGCTGCTGGAGAAGCTGAAGAAAGTAAAAAAGAGAAAACTCTTCCCCGCTCAGGTCTTAAGGCTGTAATAGATACTGCTTGGAGTTCCGGTGAAGAAGCGGAAGCAGGGACAGTATACAGGATCACCATCCCGGAGCTTTTTCTAGCAGGAGCTACTTCAGGAGGGTTTTTTGTCCTTTTTTCAGTCATTGGCGTGATCTTTTCCCAGGCTTTACCGTTTATACCCGATGCTTTCTGGGATTACCTGCTGGAGCAGGTTACCTCGACCGCCGCGGGTACGGTGGTGCTGGTGGTAATGGTGCTGCTTGTATTTTCCTGGTCCATATCTACCCTGGCTTTCATGGTCCAGTATGCCAATTTTACTTTGCAGCGCCACCAGGACCGTCTTCTGGTTACTTGGGGCTTGATTGAACAGAAACAACTGGCCCTGAATTTAAACCGTCTGCAGGCCCTGGTTATGAATGAGGGCATCCTGCGTCAACCCTTCGGCAGGTGCGCCCTGGTGGCTGAAGTAGCAGGCGGGGGGTCAAGCGACCAGAATTACATCACCCTGTTATTTCCTCTCCTGCGCACTGCTGAACTCAATCAGTTCCTGGGCCGGATTTTACCCGAATACCGCATGCCCGAGTCATATACCCCTTTACCCTCCAGGTCGTTACGCCGTTATATATTCCGGGCCGTGGCGCCGACTTTGCTTGTAATTGTGCCTCTGCAGTGGGTTCCCTACGGCTGGCTTTCGTTTTTGCTGTTTATACCGGCAGCTTTATGGGGTTACAGCCGCTACCGTGCCGGTGGTACCGCCCTTGATGAACGCCAGATGGTGTTGCGTTTTCGGTTTGTGAACCGGTTCAGGGTTATGATGCTACGCAAGCATATCCAGGCTTTTCAGGTCAGCGTTAATCCTTTCCAGCGCTGGTGGAATTTGCGGACTGTTAGGGCCTGGGTTTTATCCTCGCCAGCGGGCAAGGCTTTCCAGGTTACTGATGTTGAAGAAAAAGAAGCCCGGCGCATCTGGGACTGGTATTCACGCAGCGATTAATAAAGTGCGGGGCCGGTAGTTTCGCCATTTTACTGGCCAGAATCTGGTCCACTGAACTTGATTTTTTAGAAGAGTCAATTATTATTGATGTCATTAATAAATATCCGGGAAAGAGTGAAAAATGCTAAGATGAAGGTGGATGCAAAAGAATATCATTTCAAGTGGGGGAAGCAGGGGGACTGAGATGATCCACATACTGATCGGCTTGCTTATGTTTGGGCTCGGGTATTTGGTCAAGTACAGGCGGTGGAGCTGGTTGATTGCGGGTTATAACACTTCGTCTGCGGAGGAAAAAGCGCAATATGATACGGCAGCTCTTTGCAGGGGCGTGGGTAATTTCCTCTTCATACTGGGCGCTCTTCTATTTATTGCTGCGCTGGGAGAGTACTTGGAAAGAGCATGGATTGTTTCAGCAGCCTGGATCATGTTTATAGCAGCAACTGTAGTATTTATTGTTTATGCCAACACGGGAGGGCGTTATAGAAAAAAGGGGGATTCATGATGCGGGGGCGCACATGATGCAGGGAAGTTTCATCTGTCATATTTTTTGTTAAATATCTCAAATAGTATGTCTCCACGGATCCCTGGTTTACAGTTAAGTACGAACGAAGTCAATGTCGATTGTTACCGCTGGATTTATTCCTGTAATTCTGATTTAAATCTTTCACATGGCAGCCCACTTATACTCATATTTGTACATATTATATATCCTTCAAAGACTTAAAGAAAAGTTGCAGGCAAAAGATTATTATTTTGGCCAGGGAACACCCGCCTATATCTTGGGTGGGAAACTTGCTGATTAAGCTGCTGGAATGACCGGGAAAGTAAATATATGGTTTTACTTAATCATAAATGGCTGCTTTTTTTTGTAAGTTAGAAGCCGCCAGAACCATTCCATCGGGCCGTACTTGAATTTACGCATCCAGACATTGCTCCAGGCTACCTGGACCAGGAAGATCGCTATTGTAATCAAAATGCCCGCTGAAACCGACCCCCTGCCGTAAAGCCCGAAGCCAAAACCGTAAAAGATAATCACACATATTAACGTTTGCGACAGGTAATTGGTTAAGGCCATTTTGCCTGCTTCTCCTACGGGGGTAAGGACTTTTTTCCAGAAACCCGCCTGCGCCCCGAGGATAATCATTGATACATAGGCCGGAAAGATAAAAATTGATGCTATATAGTTGATCCCGGAAAGAAGAGAAACATTCAG
>PWFM01000074.1 GCA_003553895.1 Syntrophomonadaceae bacterium
CCGGCCAGTAAGTTTTTAAAAGGGAGGAGGTCGACAGTACGGCATTGGTGGCAGTAAGCGGGATCTGGGCAAAACCTCCCAGGAGCATCGCCGGCCAGAGATCGGAGACATCAAAAGTGGTTATGGTCGGCAGGGAAAACCCAAACAAATTTTCATTTGATGGCAGGCCGTGGTACAGGGAGATGACAATGCCGATGCCCATAACCAGCAGCATGGAAGGCACAAAGCGGTTATTCCTCAATAACAGGGCCACCACAAAGACGGCGATCCCCAGCAGCCACCAGGTGGACATTAAATTGTAGGCCTGGATGGCCAGCATCGCCCCCAGCGCCACCTGGATACCCCGGATTACGGGGTGGGGTGTATAGCGGGCAATTACTTCAATTACCCCGGTAACAGAAAAGATAAGCCAGGTTATGCCCATGGCAAAACCGGAAGCGTAAATCATAGAAGGGGACCAGCTTTGAGCGATGGCTATAGCGGCCAGGACTTTCATCGGTTCTATGGGCATGGGCAGTTTAAAAATTAAGCCGGTTAGAATGCTGATTACACCGACGGTAATTAGAATTGCCGCCGGATCCAGGCCGCAGACGACAATGTAACCTGCGGCCAGGGGGATCAGGGTGCCAAAGTCCCCCATGGAACCCGATAATTCCCGGATATTAAATTTATTGCCGCTTTTGGTTTCCATGGCTTAGGAGATCACCTTTCCTTCCACGTATAACCGGGTTTTTTCATGTTCGGGATTGGTGAATATTTTTTCTGCTGATCCCATTTCCACGATCCTGCCTTTTTCGATAAATATTACTTGATCGGCTATGCGGCGGGCCTGGAAAACATTGTGGGTGACTATAACCACGGTGATATCTTTCTCCCGGTTCAGGGTAGCGATCATTTCTTCAATCAATTCGATGTTAAGTGGATCCAGGTTGGCCGTAGGTTCATCAAGAAGAAGCAGTTCCGGGTCGAAGGCCACAGAACGGGCGATAGCCACCCTCTGGGCTTCCCCCCCTGAAAGGGTATCAGCCCGGCGTTTGGCCAGGTCTCTTAAGCCCACCTGGTCGAGCAGACTGTCGACGCGTTCGTTTACCTCCTCGCGGTTGTAACCCCTGGCTCTTAAACCGTAAGCGACATTGTTCCAGACACTGTCGCTAAAAAGAAGGGTTTTTTGAAAAACCAGGCCCATTTTGCGCTGCAGGTTAGTCAATTCCCGGCTGCCCTTTGAAACCGGCTGCCCGTGGAAATAATAGACTCCCTGGCTTGGAGGTGTCAGCAGGTTTATAATGCGCAGAAGGGTGCTTTTGCCGGCCCCGCTCGGCCCGATGATGCCGTAAATAAGGCCTTTCTGTAATTCCAGGTTGTCTACTCTTAAGACTTCCTGGTCATATTCTTTATTGATGTTCTCCAGCTTCACGATAACATTGTTTTGGTGACTTTGCCGGTTAATTGCGTCTCCCCCCTTTCTGAACATTATAAAGCACGGAATTAACAATAAAAGATAGTAACAATAGTATAACACCCAGGCCGATGGCCAGCTCGAAATTTCCTTTGCGGGTTTCTAAAACTATAGCCGTGGTCATCACCCGGGTGTGTCCGGCAATGTTACCGCCTACCAGCATAACTGCTCCTACTTCAGCGATTACCCGGCCGAACCCGGTAATCACTGCGCCCAGGATCGCAAAGCGCGCTTCACGCACTACTGTCCAGGCGGCCAGGTATGAGCCGGCTCCCAGGGAGCGCGCTGTTTCCACAACTGCCGGCCCCTTGGCTCTGATTCCAACCATGGTCAGGCCGGTTATGATCGGGGTGGCCAAAAAAACCTGGGCGATAATCATTGCAGATGGGGTGTAAAGTAAACCCAAAACTCCAAAGGGGCCCGTTCTTGACAGTAACAGGTATATAATTAACCCAACAATAACCGGGGGCATGCCCATAAAAGTAAAAATGATTTTGTTAAAAAAACGGGTCTTTCTTTCCGGTTGTAAGCCCAGCAAGGTTCCCAGCGGTACTGCCAGCAGGGTAGAGACAACGATGGCTGTTAATGACACCTGCAGGGAAAGAAAGACGATCTGCATTAAATCAGGATCCAGGGCTATGATTAAACTAAATGCTTCGATTAGACCATCCAAAAGATCAAACAAGATTCTTCCTCCGCATTATTTTTAGATTATAAATTTTAGATTATAAAAAGGGGGGCGCATTCATGCTTTGTAATGGTTTAGTTTTAAAGTAATAACCGGAAAAACACGAATGCGCCCGGCTCATATGGACTATTGCGCTATTCTAAACCATAGCCAGGGAAAAACAGAGTTTCGCTATTTACCTGGTAGGAATTGATTAATTCCTGGCCTTCATCGGACATTAAGAACTCGATATACATCATGGCATAGTCATACCTGACATGAGGGTGTTCATCGGGATTAACAGCCATAACCCCGTACTGGTTAAACAGGGCCGGGTCGCCTTCAAGGACGATTGCCAGTTCCAGGTTATCTATCATGGCCACGTAAGTGCCCCGGTCGGCAATGGTGTAACTTAATTTTTCGTTGGCCATGCTCAGCGTTTCGCCCATACCCTGGCCGATGGAAAGGTACCAGTCTTCAACTGCCGGATTAATGCCGGCATTTTCCCACAAAAGTTCTTCCATGCGGTGGGTTCCCGAATCATCACCGCGGGATACGAAAGTGCTTTCGCTGTCGGCGATCATATTTAAGCCATCAAGAGCTTTATCCACGCCTTTAACGCCCGCCGGATCTTTTTTGGGGCCGACTAAGATAAAGTCATTAAACATGACATCATAACGATTGACAAAGTAGCCTTCTTCAACCAGTTCCAGCTCGGAAGCCCTGTCGTGCACCAGCAGGACGTCGGCATCGCCCCTTTTTCCGGTTTCAAAGGCGGCGCCTGTGCCCTGGGAAATTACCTTTACTTCAAGCCCCGTTTTTTCTGTAAAGATGGGGTTGAGTAAATTAAGCAACCCCGAATCGTCAGTGCTGGTGGTTGTGGCCAGGGTGATGGAATCGTCTATCAGTTCTTTTTCCGGATCCGGTGCAGGTTCTTCTGCGCATCCCCCGGTTATAAGGGCCATGCTTAATATTAAGGTAAGACAAAACAGCAGTAAAGGAGATAAGTCTTTTATCCGGGTCATCATATATTCTTTCAAACCTACTTTCTAAACATGAGCTGTAAAAGTTAATGAGAAACACTTTTTATGGTGTGTAAAGCCGGTATTAAAAAATCGCATTTCCCGTTGAGAAATGCGATTTAGCTTTAACAGCTACATCATTCGCCCTTCTTTCCGCAACGGGAGGCACAATCGTTTCCAATCGCACCCTATCGTCCATTTCCCTTAGTTATACTTAATTGC
>PWFM01000150.1 GCA_003553895.1 Syntrophomonadaceae bacterium
CGTCCTTATCTATTGCCGGCACGCCGCTTCGCCTGTACCCCAGGAGATCGTAGTAAGTCATGCTGTGTTCGCTGAACAGGTGTTTAACATAAGCCTGGGTGGTTGAAACGTCCCTGTGGCCCAGGGCATTCTGCGCCAGGCGGATATCATTTGTCTCCCTGATAAAGTTGACGGCAAAAGTGCTGCGTAAAGTATGAGGATGGACATCCTTGGTTATTTCAGCCTTACGGGCCAGGCGCTTAACCATTTCCCGCAGGTAACGGTCTTTTAGGCGCCCTCCTTTCAAGGTGGTGAAAAAATAATAGCTGCCGGCGGGCCTGATTCGCCGCCACTGCTCCAGGAGGGTGAGCAGTTCCTGATCGAGCCACAGGGTCCGTTCTTTTGCAGCTCCGCTTTCTGCGATATGAATCCTGCCATTTGTCCAATCAATATCTCCTGCGCCCAGGGACAGCACTTCTCCGGAACGCAGGCCGACCTTAAGCATGAGCATCAACATGCCCAGGTTGCGCAGGCCGGTTGGCGCTTTCTGGTTCGGCTGGCGCAGCAGGGCGGCCTGCTCGCTGCTGCTCAGGACTGCCTGTTTTCTCCGGGAAGAGGGCATGATTATCTCCACCTGGAAACGTTATTTATAATACCAAATATAATATATACGGTATTAATATGATTTAAGGACCTTATACCGGACCTTATATTAAAAATTAAGCAGCTATTCTGCAGCTGCGGTGACGGAATTATATATATATTCTGATCTATTTTAAAGGTTTTGTCAAGCAAAAACGGTACTTTATAATTTATGGTCTTGTATTTTAAAGGTGCCCTTCCCTCGGTTTGCTGGACACTGAGATAAGAAACTATAATAATCTCAGGAGGTGCAGTGGGGAATGGCAGCAAAACGGAGGAAGCACAGCGAGGAGCAGGCAAGGAGTAGGCAACAGGACGGGACTTCTAGACGAGGTTTCTTAAGGTGTGCAGGCGTAAACATAGTGTGAAATTATAGTAGCGCTTTTACTTTTATGAGTAAAATATTAGTGGGTGAATTAGAAGAAGATCGAGGGTGAAGCAGGAAAAGAGAGACGAAAAAATTGTTCTTGACAAAGGCAATGATATTCGGTAATCTTACTGTAATTGATTACTGAAAGGCTTTGATCGGAAACAGTAACAGGGGATGTCATTCCCAGAGAGCCGCCGGGCGCTGCAAGGCGGTATGATGGATCCTGTGAACTCATCCGGGAGCTGCCAACCGAAATTGGCCCCGGGCCAAAAGTAGGATTGGCCGGAGACTTCCGTTATCGTAAAGAGTGGGCGGTAGATGGCGTGCCGCCAAGAAGAGTGGTACCGCGAAAATAACTTTCGTCTCTTAGGCGAAAGTTTTTTTAGTGCCTGTTTATTAAATTATATAATCTATTACTAAGTCTACTGGAGGAGATGGCAATGAACAAGCAAGCGGATCTGAAAAAATCGAGTCAGGCTGAAAAAATATACCTGTTCGACAGCACCCTGCGAGATGGGGAGCAAACCCCCGGCGCCCGCCTTAACTACGAGGAAAAAGTTGAAATCGCCCGTCAACTGGCCCGCCTCAATGTCGATATAATCGAGGCCGGTTTCCCGGTTTCCTCTCCCGGCGAACTGAAGGCGGTTCAGGAAATATCGAGACAGATTAAAGGTCCGGTTATCTGCGGCCTGGCCCGGGCGGTAAAAGAAGACATTGACGCCGCCTGGGAAGCGATTAAGGACGCGGAAAGCCCCCGCCTCCATGTTTTTTTGGGCGCTTCCGCCATCCATATGCAGCACAAGTTTAACAAGGAACCGGCACAGATTCTCGAACAGGCTGTCGATGCCGTTAAGTACGCCTCCCGGTTCACGAGCAACATCGAATATTCACCGGAAGACGCCAGCCGGGCCGATGAAGAATACCTCTACCAGATGATCGAGGCGGTCATAGAGGCCGGCGCTACAGTAATCAATATTCCCGATACGGTAGGTTATGCCGTTCCGGAAGAATTTGGCGGGTTGATCAGGCGGATCAGGGAAAATGTCGGTAATATTGACCGGGCCATGATCAGCGTTCATTGCCATAACGACCTGGGCCTGGCTGTGGCCAACTCCCTGGCGGCGATCAAAAACGGAGCCAGGCAGGTGGAGTGCAATATCAACGGGATTGGCGAAAGGGCCGGCAATGCCTCCCTGGAAGAAATAGCCGTTGCGCTGCGGATCCGGCAAAACCATTTCCCCTATTACACCGACCTCAATTTTTCCGAAGTTTACCGGACCAGCCGCCTGGTTAGCAAAATGACCAATATCTCGATCCCGGTGAACAAGGCCGTGGTCGGCTTGAATGCCTTCTCCCACTCCTCGGGTATTCACCAGGACGGAGTTTTGAAAAACAAGGAAACGTACGAAATCATTGATGCCGAACTGATCGGGGGAAGCGCCGCTAAGATGCTTCTTACCGCCCGCTCCGGCCGTCATGCTGTGCTGGACCAGCTCAATAAACTCGGTTTTTCCTTAACCCGGGAACAGCTTGATGTGATTTATGAACATTTTGTAAGCCTGGCCGATAAAAAGAAAGAAATCTATCCAGAAGACCTGGAAGCCCTGGTGCTAGACCATATTTCTGCCGCCGAGCCGCGCTACAGGCTCGATTATCTGCAGACGGTCAGCGGCAGCAAAAGTGTTCCCGCCGCGGTAATCCGCCTGATGAAAGAAGACGGCAATACCATCGAAGAGGTTGCCGTCGGGGCCGGACCGATTGACGCCGCTTATAATGCCATTAACAAAATTACGGGGCTCAGTGTTGGCCTGGAAAAATACAAGATCAATGCCGTAACGCAGGGCCGCGACGCGCTTGGCGAAGTCCAGGTCAACCTTTCCTACCAGGACCGGACTATTACCGGCCGCGGGACCAGTACGGACATTATCGAGGCCAGCGTCAAAGCCTACTTAAACGGGCTAAATAAACTGCTGAAAATAAACGGTTACGGATAACCAGAAGGATCTATAAAAAAGACAAACAGTCGTTTGTTTTATCAGACAAATGTGCTATAATCTAATAAAGATTCTTTCTTGTTGAAAGGGTGATTCTTTGGAGCCGTTAACGGAGAAGCAGAAACGGGTTATGGATTTTATCGAACAGGAAGTTAAACGTTGGAACTATCCCCCGTCTGTGCGTGAAATATGTAAAGCGCTTAATATAAGCTCTACCGCAACCGTGCATGCCCATCTGGATACTCTTGAAAGTAAAGGGTATATTTCCAGGATGGCCACCAAGCCCAGAGCAATTAAGCTGATAAAAAATGCCGACGGAGAAGTTATTACCGACCCTGAAGAAAAGTGTGTCTTTGCTCCTCTTGTTGGCAGGATCACCGCCGGGCAGCCTATTCTTGCCGAAGAAAACAAGGAAGGTCTATTTCCGATCCCTGCGGCAATCTCCAGTGATGAAGACTGTTTTGTCCTCCGGGTGGCTGGAGAGAGCATGGTCGGGGCCGGAATTCAAGATGGCGATTATGTCGTTGTCAGGCAGCAGAGTAATGCTGAGAATGGAGAAATTGTCGCTGTCCTGCTCGAAGACGAAGCCACGGTGAAGCGTTTATATATTGAAGAAAACGGATACCGGCTGCAGCCGGAAAATGATGCTTTTGAACCCATTATGGCCAGGGATGTAGAAGTGATCGGCAAAGTTATCGGTTTATTTCGCCGGCTTTGATGGGACCGGCCGGGTTTTGATTATGTTCACCCGGGGTTGTTCCCGGGTGATGCGGTATAAGGCTCTAATTTTTTGGCCAACTCCGGATCAACGGCCGCTACAATTTCCAGGTAATCCGGCCTGGAGACAACACTGTGGACATCCCCGTGTTGCTGCAGTTCCGAATAAAGTTTGCCTTCGCTGTAGGGCAGATATATTTTTAAATTATGGCGCCGGTTATTTAGATGATCGGCGATATTTTCTTTTAACCCCTCTATCCCCTCTCCGGTCAGGGCGGATATGAAAGAAGCGGAAGGGAATTCTCTTTCTAAAAATGATTTTTCAGAGCTATCGTCCGCCAGGTCGATCTTGTTAAAAACCAGGATCTCATGCTTGTAATAATCGGGATCGATGGCTGCCAGGTGCTTGCGGACAATTTCTATTTGTTTCAGGTACTCAGGATGGCTCAAATCTACAACATGCAGAAGGACATCGGCAGCTACAAGCTCTTCGAGTGTAGCTTGAAAGGCGGTGATTAGTTGATCGGGCAGTTTTTCGATAAAACCGACGGTGTCGGTAAAGAGCGCTTCTTTTCCGCCATTAAGCTCACCGCGCCGCACGGTTGGATCGAGCGTGGCGAATAGTTTGTCTTCGGTATAGAGTTCGGCACCGGTCAGGGTATTAAGCAGGGTTGATTTCCCGGCATTGGTGTAACCGACCAGGCTGACAATATTTTGACGGTTGCGTTTGCGACGCTGCCGGTGCAGGGCCCGGTGTTTGCGCAAAGCACTTATTTCTTTTTTTAGATCGGCAATCCGTTTGCGGATCACGCGCCTGTCCACTTCAAGCTGGGTTTCCCCGGGTCCCCTGGTCCCGATACCGCCGCCGAGCCGGGAAAGCTGGTTGCCCAGGCCGATCAGCCGGGGCAGCAGGTAATGCATCTGAGCCAGCTCCACCTGCAGTTTGCCCTCCCGCGACAGGGCCCGGCGGGCAAAAATGTCGAGTATCAAATTAGTCCGGTCAATTACCTTGGCTTCAATCACCCGGTCCAGGTTTCGAATCTGGGAGGGAGACAATTCATCATTGAAGATAACCAGTTCCGCTTCATGCATCTGGACCAGGGCGGCCAGCTCCTCGGTTTTCCCTTTTCCAATATAGTTGGCCGGATCGGGAGCATCTCTTTTTTGAATGATCTGATCTACTACTTCAGCCCCCGCGGTTTCAGCCAGGAGGGCCAGTTCCTCCATGGAGCGATCGATAGCTTCACCGGGGCGACTGGTTTCCAGCCCGACCATGATCGCTTTTTCTTCTTGTTTAAGCTCCATCCGAAGCTTTATCTTCCTTCCTCTCTTCTGACTCTCCTTCGGGTTCTCCCTGCCTCATGTTAATATTGCGCATAGGAATGATGGTAGATACGGCATGTTTGTAGACCAGTTGTTGTTTACCGTCTACCTCCAGGAGCAGGGTAAAACTGTCGAAGCTTTTGACAACCCCTTTAATTTGATAACCGTTAATTAAAAATACAGTGCTTAACATGTTTTCTTTGCGGATTTGATTTAGAAAAGTATCCTGCAAATTGATGGCGCTTTTCATAGATCGGGCTCCCTTCTTCTCTTTTTAGATTAAGCTAACAGTTCTTACCATGATTAATTCGCCCGGCTCGGTAATAAATCCTTCACTCTTAAGCAAATATTTTCTGTTAAATCATCCAGGTTGGTAGATTCGGTAATTTTTATCCACTCCAGTTTTTTTTCGCGGCGAAACCAGGTCAATTGACGTTTGGCCAGGTTACGGGTCTGCTTTTTTATCGCTGTTATGGTATTATCCCAGGAAGATTTTCCCTGCAGGTAAGTTAAGAGCTGGCGGTAACCGAGGATCTGCATACCCGGGTCTTTTTCCCGGTAGCCCTGGTTATAGAGGCGCTTCACTTCATCAAGCCAACCGGCCTCAAGCATTAAATCAACTCTTTTTTCAATCCGTTTATATAATGCTGCGCGGTCCATGTAGAGCCCGAAAAATTTCAGGTCATAAGGTGGTTCTCTGTCTGCTGTTCTGGCAACCTGTTCAGATATCGGTTTGCCTTCCAGTTCATAGACTTCCAGGGCCCTGATTATGCGCCGCCGGTCGTTGGGATGGATTTTGGAAGCTGCTTCCGGATCAAGACTTTTTAGTTTTTCATAGAGCTTTTCCAGGCCTCTAAGGGCCGCTTCCTTTTCATAGTATTCCCGGATTGGGGGGCTGATTCCCATTTGGCCAAAGGCATAATTTTTAATGACAGCATTGATATAAAGTCCGGTTCCGCCGACCATGAAGGGCAATTTTTCTTTTTGCCACAGTGTTTCTATTACCCGGTGGGCCCGGCTTTGAAAATCGGCCACGGTGAAAACATGAGCCGGGTCGACAATATCGATTAGATGGTGCGGGGCGGCTTTTTTTTCTTCTTCAGTTGGTTTTGCCGTCCCTATATCCAGGTAACGGTAAACCTGGGCAGAGTCGGCGCTGATTATTTCGGTTTGCAACTTTTGAGCCAGTGATACCGCCAGGGCAGTTTTGCCGACGGCAGTCGGGCCGGCCAGGACCAAAAGGGGTATTTTACGCCGGGGTTTGCCCTGGGTCCCGGTGCTTTTTGCCGGCATAGTTCATCCCCCTCCCTCTCCCGGGCTCCGCTGAAAGCTTTTATCAAGATCGCGGCGATCAAAAGAGATTACCGTAGGCCTGCCGTGGGGACAGTAGCCGGCCTGCGGTGTTTTTTCCCATTGCCGGAGCAACTGCTCCATCTCTTCCCTGCTCAAGGCTTGACCGGCTTTGATCGACTTGTGGCAGGCTATGGTGATCAGGATACTGTCCCGGGGGTCCTGATCCGGTTCATTCTCGGCAGCGACCAGGTCTTCAATTAAGTCGTACAGGTCGCTTTGGTTAATATTTTCCCTGAAAGCAAAGGGGACCGCCTTAACCTGGTACCTGTTATCAGCTACCCGGTCTAATTTAAAGCCCGCTTGTTCCAGAAGAGGCAGCAGGAGCGGTAGCCGTTCACACCAGGAAGCCGGCAGATCAAGGGTTAGCGGAATGGTTAGCTGAGCTTTGTTTGTGCCCGAAGAGTGGTTGTCCTGGTTTTTTAGCTGGTGGTAATTGATTCTTTCATGGGCAGCATGCTGATCTATGAGCAGGAGCTGTTCTCCCTTCTGCGCTACGAGATAACTCTGCATGAACTGGCCGATTAAGCGCAGCTCTGATAAAGAGGTCCCGGCGGCTTCTCTGCCTGTGACAATTTCAGGATCCGCTGCTTTTCCTGGAGACAGGGTCTTGTATTCCTGCGGGGGGTGACTGTCAAGTTGCGAGGCGCTCCCGAAAAAGCGGCCCGGTTTCCATTCCTCCCGGGTGGCGCTTTTCCTTGATGTTGCGCCGGCAGGATCCCGGTAGGGTGGCCTTGCGGGCGCTTCCGGCCACAGGGAGTGTTTCTGAACGCCCTGGAGGGCCATTTTGACCGCTTTAAAAGTCAAGCCCTTTATGACTTCGGGTTTTTGAAACCGGATCTCTATTTTAGCAGGGTGGACATTGACATCAATAACGTCGGGAGGCACAGTTAATTTCAAGATGGCCAGGGGATGCCGCTGCCGGGGCAGGATGTCTTCGTAACCTCTTTCCAGGGCATTGACAATCATCGGATCTTTGACCAGGCGACCGTTTACGACCAGGGTAATCCAGCGCCGGGACGATTTGGTCATGTGCGGCGCAGATATAAATCCGTTTATAATGCATCCGGTACTAATATCTTTCCGATCCAGTTCCAGCATAGCTGCAGCAGCTTCACTGCCGTAAAGCGAACCGATCACATGGAGCAGAGAGCCGTCACCGGATGAACTAAACAGGGTCCTTCCTCCGCTTCTCAGGATAAACGCAGTTTGCGGGTTGGTCAGGGCCATCTCGGAAACCAGGGTGCTGATCCGGGTGGTTTCTACATTGTCGGCCCGCAGGAATTTAAGACGGCCGGGGGTGTTGTAGAACAAATCCCTGACTTGGACCCTGGTTCCGGGCGGGGCGCCGGTTTCTTCCTGCCCGGTGATTTCCCCGCCTTCAACAGTGATCCGGGAGCCGGAAAGGGCTTCTTTTGTTCGGGAGGTCAATGTTACCCGGGCTACAGCGGCAATACTGGGCAGGGCTTCCCCCCGAAAGCCGAGGCTGGCCAGGTTTTCCAGGTCGCCGAGAGCCGTTATTTTGCTGGTGGCGAATCTTTTAAATGCCAGGGGGAGATCTTTTTCAGCAATACCCCGGCCATTGTCGGTTACGCTGACCAGGTTTTTACCTCCCTTTTCAATGTCCAGGTCCACCCTGGTAGCGCCGGCGTCCAGGGCATTTTCCACCAGTTCTTTAACTACGGAAGCCGGGTTTTCAATTACTTCACCGGCGGCTATTTGTTCGGCTGTATTCTTGTCCAGTATTTTGATCGTCATTACTGATCACGCTCCTTTTCCCGGTCATCCAGCTCATAATCAAGGAGTTGTTTTTGCATCTCAAAAAGCTTTTGAAGCGCTTCCAGGGGCGTAATCCGGTTCAGGTCGAGTTCTTTCAATTCTTCTACTACTCCCAGTTCCCGTTCCCGGTTGTAATCTGAAATAGGTTCGGAAACTATCGGCAGCAGGCTCAGCTGTTGATCTCCGTTTGTTGAAGCTGCTGTTTCCAGTTCATAAAGTATTTTTTCAGCCCTGATCAAAACCTCGAGGGGCACACCGGCCAGTCGGGCCACATTGATACCGTAACTTTTATCCGCTTTTCCGGGGACCAGCTGCCTCAGGAAAATAACCTGTTTCCCTTTTTCTTTTACGGCGATAGTATAATTTTTTACCCCGGGCAGATCCCCTTCCAGGTTGGTCAGCTCGTGGTAGTGAGTAGAAAAGAGCGTTTTGGCCTTAATTTTGCGGCTAATATATTCAAGGACGCTGCGCGCTATGCTCATGCCGTCATAGGTGCTGGTGCCCCGTCCTATTTCATCAAGGATAATTAAGCTGTCGGCAGTGGCCTCTTGCAAGATGGCCGCTGTTTCCTGCATTTCAACCATGAAGGTGCTCTGGCCGCGGCTGAGGTCGTCGCTGGCTCCAACCCGGGCAAAAATACGATCCAGCACCGGCAGTTCGGCTTGTTTAGCCGGAACAAAACCGCCCATCTGGGCCATAACAGAAAGCAGGGCGGCGCTGCGGATGTAGGTGCTTTTGCCGGCCATATTGGGTCCGGTAATTACCAGCAGGTAATTTTTACGGTCCATACTGATATCATTGGGCACAAACCGCTCATATACTGTTTGCTCTACAACCGGGTGGCGGGCCTGCTTGATGGACATCTTTTTGCTGTTGGAGAAAACAGGCCTGCAGTAACCGTGTCTTTCAGCCACCTCGGCCAATCCCTGGATGAAGTCCAGGCGGGCCAGGTTGTGGGAAGCCATAAACAGCTGATCGCTGCAGGCGGTGACCATGCCGCGCAGTTCTTCAAAGAGGGTGTATTCAAGGCCGGCAAGCTTGTCGCGGGCCCCGGTTATTTGTTCCTCCATCCGCTGCAGCTCCTCTGTTGTAAAGCGTTCTGCATTGACCAGTGTCTGTTTGCGGTGGTATTCTGCCGGCACCAGGCCGAGGTTGGTTTTGGTCGCTTCGATGTAATAACCAAAATTGCGGTTATAGCCGATGCGCAGCGATTTTATACCGGTCCGCTCCCGCTCCTTTTTTTCAAAATCGAGAAGCAGCGTATTGCTCTCTTCAGAGTAATTTTTTAAACGATCCACTTCCTCGTTGTAACCACTTTTAAACAGGCCTCCTTCTTTCAGGGAAAGCGGTGGATCGTCGACAAGAGCGCTGTCAATTAAGGCATAAAGCTTGCTGAAATCGGGGATGTTCTTGTTAATGTCTTTAAGCAGAGTCGTATCCAGTTCGGCGCATTTTTTCTTCACCGCTTCAATTTGAGCCAGCGTTTTTTTAAGCGAAACCAGGTCCCTGGCATTAATGCGCTGGTAGGAAAGGCGGCTGCAGAACCGTTCCAGGTCGAAAACATCCTGCATTAATTTACGCAGGTCTCTCCTCTGCAGCGGTTTTTGCAGCAGTTCTTCTACGGCATCGAGCCTTGTTTCTATTTCTCTTCTATTGATCAGGGGCAGTTCAACCCGGCGCCGCAAAAGACGCCTGCCCATGGCGGTCATGCAGCGATCGAGCAGGCCCAGCAGGCTGCCCTGTTTGCCGCCTTCCCGCAGGGATTGGGTTAATTCCAGGTTGCGGCTGGTGACATTGTCGATAATCATACTGCGATCGGTAAAGTAAAGATCCAGGCGGCGAAAATGTTTTTCATCAACGGGCAGCTGCTGTAAAACCTCTAAATAAGCAAGGGCGGCCGCCCCGGCTGAGGCGGCAAGGGGGTACTGCTCCAGTTCCAGTTTATCCCAGGCATGATCGTCCCACTGGCGCCGAATCAGCTTTTTTGTTTCTTCAAGATCTGGAATGTGAGGGAGCTGTTCGATAAGCCCGCTGTTTTTTAAGGAAAACTGCTTGCGGCAGAGCTGTTCGGTTTCAGGCGAACCGCAGAGAAGTTCCGAAGGCTGCAGGCGGTGGAGCTCATCGGCAATGTTTTCCCAGGCTCCCTCCCCTTTTTGTTCGGTGATCTGAAAATCACCGGTAGAAATATCTACGGCCGCCAGACCGTAATAATCGCCACCGCGGTCGATAACCGCAGCCAGGTAATTGTTGCGGCTTTCTTCCAGCATTTCCGGATCCGTAATGGTTCCGGGGGTAAGAATGCGGGTTATTTCGCGTTTGACCAGGCCTTTGGCCTGTCCGGCATCTTCGACCTGCTCGCACAGGACCACTTTATAACCTTTTCCCAGCAGCCGGTTCAGGTACGTTTCAGCGGAATGGATCGGCACGCCGGCCAAAGGAATCGGGTCTTCACTGCCGGCATCTCTTGAAGTAAGGGCAATTTCCATTTCCCTCGCCGCCACCCGGGCATCTTCAAAAAACAGCTCGTAAAAATCGCCCACCTGGAACATGAGCAGTTTGTCCGGGTGCTGCTCTTTGACCGCTTTATACTGTTCCATCATCGGGCTGGCGCGGTTCAATACGGTTCTCCTTCCCTTTCTCCAAAAAGGTTCCAGGTTCTGGCTTCAGTTATGCGGACCTGGATTAGCCGGCCGGTCAGGTTTGCCGGTCCCGGGAAATGGACCAGCTTATTGTTCCGGGCCCGGCCGGTTTGCAGTTCAGGGTTGCTTTTGCTTGGTCCTTCAACGAGCAGTTCCAGTGCGCTGCCCACCAGGCGTTCGTTCTCTTCCAGGCTGATGCGCTGCTGAATTTTGTTTAAGGCCTGCAGCCTTTTTTCTTTTTCTTCATAGGTGGACCGGTCGGTATATTTTTCGGCTTTGGTGCCCCGCCGCGGCGAATAAATAAAGGCAAAGGCGCTGTCAAAACGAACCTGTTCCAGCAGGTCCAGCGTAGCGGCAAAATCTTCTTCTGTTTCTCCCGGAAAGCCGACGATGATATCTGAAGTGATCGATACTCCCGGGATGGCTTCATTAATCTGCCGGGCCAGATCCAGGTACTGCTCGCGGGTATAACGGCGGTTCATTTTATCCAAAATCCGGTTGCTGCCGGACTGGGCCGGCAGGTGAAAATGCTCGCATATTTTTTTGCCCCGGGCAACGGTGTCGATCAGTTCTGCCGACAAATCCTTGGGATGAGAGGTCATGAAACGGATCCTGGACAGTCCTTCGATGCGGTCCAGTTCCGCCAGCAGGGAAGCAAACTTCGGTTTACCGGGCAGGTCATGCCCGTAAGAGTTCACGTTCTGACCCAGGAGGGTAATTTCACGGTAACCTTTTTGAGCCAGGCCGGATGCTTCAGAAACTATCTCCTCAAAGTTACGGCTTCTTTCCCGTCCCCTGACATAGGGCACGACGCAGTAAGCGCAAAAGTTATTACAGCCGTAGATAACGGGAAGCCAGGCATGAAAAATACTGGCCCGGTGGGCGGGCAATCCTTCGCGCCCCGAATAGTCTTCTTCGATATCGACAATGGTATTTTTTTCCCGGCGGGCCCGGTCCAGCAGTTCGGGCAGGCGCGGTAAAGCGTGGGTGCCAAAGACCAGATCGACCTGCCTGAAACGATTTTTGATATAAGCGGCCAGGTCCTCCTGCTGGGTCATACAGCCTCCTACGGCAATGATTAAATCATCTTTTTCCTGTTTTAGAGCGCCAAGTTTACCCAGCATTGAGGCCACTTTGTCTTCCGGTTTTTTGCGCACAGCACAGGTGTTAATAATCACCAGTTCTGCCTCCTGTGGATCGGAAGCGGGGCGGTAACCGAGGTTTTCCACCAGGGCGGCCATTACTTCGGAGTCATGTTCGTTCATCTGGCAGCCAAATGTGTTGATCCAGTATTGTTTTCCTTCGCCAAAGCGAGGGGGTTGTTTTAATGATGGGACCTGCTGGAACGGCAACTGTTCATTCCTCCCTTAACCCTCATTATATCAAAAAAACACCTGTTTAAAGAGGTGCAAATGAACTCTACATATAAATCAGGTGCGGCTCAAGCAAACACAAAGAAACAGGTAATGGGCCCTAGCCCCGGGGGCTGTAATGAAAGTCCCCTTTAGATCTTTTTCAGCCAATCAAAAAAAGCGTCCCAAACCGGTACTAGATGTTCTGAAAACCGGTGATCGGCGCCTTCGAGAACCAGCAATTGTTTTGGCTCGTTGGCCTGTTCATAAAGCATCCTGGCTTCTTCAACCGGCACAGATTGATCGGCCGAACCATGAATGACAAACAGGGGGCTTGGGGATATGCCCGCTGCGTTCTTGAGCGGGTCGTGTTTGCTCAGATCTATAAAAAAGCGGCGTTTTAAAGCGACTGTGCCTTCTTCGCCCTGCAGCTCGATTAATTCGTGCGGATCTCCCGTTAACAAATTCCTGCCGGCTACCCTGTTTGCAAAAAGCCTGGCGGGCCTGGCTACCGCCGCCCAGGTGCATACCGCGGCGATTTTCCTGTCGCGGGCTCCATAGCATAAAGCAGTGGTCCCTCCAAAGCTCCTGCCGTTAAAAATGATTCTTTCAAACCCCTGGCGGCGGCACCAATCGGTCACGGCGCCCAGATCGGATATTTGCCCGGATAGGGTAATGTTTTCCCAGGCTCCGTCGCTCTCGCCGCAGCCGGCAAAGTCAAATAACAGGGTGCTGTATCCGGATTGGGCCAGACTTTCTCCCATGTCCAGCGCTCTCCCGCTTCCTTCTTTAGACCCGGTAAAGCCGTGGCAGGCTATGACCAGTCCCCTGGCGCCGTCATTTTTGCCACCTGCCGTTTCACAACCGCCCTGCCTTAGCAGGGCCGACAGCGCCAGCCCTTCCTTGTTTTTAATTGTAATTTTATCCCAGGATTGTTGTGTTGCCCGCTTAAAGGATTCGGTCAAGAGGTAACCTCCATGCTGTGAGGATCAGCTGTCCTTCCCCTTCTGCTCCTGCTTTACCGATTTTTCTGGCTCTTTTTCTTCATCTTCCCGGTCATCTTTCCAGACCTGGATCGCGAAATCGGGGCAAAGGTATTCGCATAACCGGCAACCCGTGCAGGCCTCCGGGTCGATCATCTCCGGTCCCCCGTCTTTACCGACCTGTAAGTTGTTTTTTGGGCAGAATTCAAAGCATATGCCGCAGTCTTTGCATCGTTCGATGTACACTTTTAAATTAAATTTTGCTTTGCTCATTAATAATACCCCTTTTAATAATATACTTTCTGTTTACTGCGGTCAAACCAGGGTCGTTAAAAGCCTCACTTAATAATTCACTTTAAGGCCTTTTTCAACCTGCCCCAGTAAGCAATAAATATGGAAAAATTCATTTTCCAGCCCCGGTAGCGGTAGTAATATATAAAGACCGCGATTGCCCCTGCCGGTATTAACAGCAGCCAGGGCGAGAAATCAAAGATGGTTTTTAAAGTCCTGAGCATAATACTCATGGTTCCGGTCAAAACAATGCTGGCCCCTATTGTTAGCAGGCTGAACAGGGCTCCACCGAGAAAGGTATAGATAATGAACAGGTAAAAGTTCATGTGCATGGCTCCGGCAGGAAAAGAGATGAAAGTTCTGCTGAAGCCCCATAACTGGCCCATGAAGATAGAAAAGTTGCCGTATTTATCCCATAAACTGAGAATTTTGGACCGCTGCCGCACTTTTTCTGCGGAGGGGCTGTGGCGCTTAAATGGGGTATGGTTGTCTTTTCCGTTAAACCTGTCTTTTACTGCGTGGCCAACCATGCTGCCAAGCAGGCCCATTAAGTAGCTGCAAATGCTGCCCAGCGTTATGCCGACTGTCGATGAGATAAAAATTGACCAGAAAGAGCAGGTTCCCCGCAGGATCATCGTGCCCGCGGTTAAAAAAACGATCGACGAGGCAAAGGGGACCCCGGCGCTCTCAGCGAACATAGCCACCCCTATTCCAAAAGATCCGTACCTGGCGATCAGGAGCTCAAAAGATTCATATAGAGGTTCCAGAAATTCAAGTGTTTCCATGTTATTACTCCGTCCGTCCCGTTATCAAACTATACATACCCCAGATTCCCGCCTCCGGTTCAAGCGCGGCGGGGGCAATTTCCAGGGATGTTGTTTGTACAGCCGGTTTTATAGCGTTATTATTGATATGCCGGGCTACCTTGTTTAAAAAGTCCGGCCTGTTGGCAGCTACTCCTCCCCCGATCACCAGGCATGAAGGATTTAACAAGGTAACCAGGTTGGATAAGCCAAGCCCGATACTTTGGGCCGCATGCTCAATGATTGATCGGGCGATGGCATTTCCCCGATCTGCCTGTTCAAAAACCCAGGCTGTGGAGATATGGCCGTTGTTAACTTCGTTTTCATCCCACATTTCCCTGGCGCTGACGGCCAGGGCGCTCCCTGAAGCCCAGGTTTCAAGGCAGTCCTCCCCACCGCATTTGCAGGGCCTGCCCCTGCCAAAAGCCTTGGTATGTCCGATTTCACCGGCAAAACCGTCGGCGCCGCGGTATAAACGTCC
>PWFM01000079.1 GCA_003553895.1 Syntrophomonadaceae bacterium
TCCTCTTCACCGGGGATGTTTTCCATCTCAGCCATCTCGGTTTTTCCGGCCGGCCAGTTGGTAATGACCACCTTAACCGGATCAAGCACAGCCATCAGGCGCGGCGCCGAGGTTTCCAGTTCCTGGCGGATGCAGTGCTCCAACAAGGCCAGATCAGCAGTGCTATCGGCCCGCGAAACTCCCACCCGCTCCTGGAAATCGGCAATCGAAGCGGGGGTAAAGCCTCTCCTGCGCATACCCGCTATAGTTGGCATCCGGGGGTCATCCCAACCCTCCACATACTTTTCTTCCACCAGGCGGCGCAGTTTGCGTTTGCTCATAACTGTATAGGTCAGGTTCAAACGGGCAAACTCGGTCTGGCGGGAACGGAAACTGACCGCTTCCGGGTATAATTCCATGGCGCAGTCCACGATCCAGTCATAGAGCGGCCGGTGATCGGTATATTCAATGGAACAAAGCGAATGGGTAATCCCTTCGTGGGCATCGGAAAAGGGATGGTCAAAATCGTACATCGGGTAGATACACCACTTATCGCCGGTGCGATGGTGGGCGGCATGCAAAATACGGTAAAGCACCGGGTCTCGCATGTTCAGGTTGCCCGAACTCATATCTATCCTGGCCCGAAGGACCCGGCTGCCATCGGCGAACTCCCCCCCGCGCATCCGTTCGAAAAGGTCGAGGTTCTCTTCCACCGGTCGGTCGCGGTAGGGGCTTTCCCGGCCCGGTTCGGTCAGGGTGCCCCGGTAGTCCCTGATCTCTTCCTGGCTTAGATCACAAACATAAGCTTTTCCGGCCTTGATCAGGCGCCTGGCAAACTCGTATTTGACCTCAAAATAGTCGGAGCTAAAAAACAGGCGGTCCTCCCATTCCGCACCCAGCCAGCGGATGTCCTCCATAATTGAGTCAACAAATTCCTGCTCTTCCTTGATCGGGTTGGTATCATCAAAGCGGAGGTTAAACTTGCCGTCAAATATTTTGGACAGTTTATAATTAAGGATAATTGCCCGGGCGTGGCCGATATGGAGATAACCATTTGGCTCCGGCGGAAAGCGGGTATGCACGCACTTTTCTCCGAGCACCCCTTTTTCTAGATCTTCCTTAATCATGTAGTAAATAAAATTGGTCATCGCTTTAGATTCCGTATTTTCAGCCATTTTAATCCCCTTTTCAAATTCCCGGCGCTTTTTTGCGGCCCTTACTGAATTATGGCCCGTTTTTCTTGAACCGGATAAGATAAGTTTCAACGATTCTTTTCGAAAACCTTCCTGCTATGATCACCTTTCCCCCGGATCAGCGTTTTTTACCAGGAAAAAGGAAAATGGCAGCGCCAAGCACAAAGAACAGGGTTCCTGCAATCATCAGGGGATCGCGATCGCGAATTGAAGCGGCAAGGTAAATAATACCGCACAGAAAGAACAGGAGCCAGCCTGTAATATGGAAGCGGGATTTCATATTCTATTCCACCGTCACACTTTTGGCCAGGTTGCGGGGCTTATCAACTGAACTGCCCCGGCCCACCGCTGTATAATAGGCTATCAGCTGGGTGGAAACTACGCTCAGTATGGGGGCCAAAACATCGTTTACCCGGGGCAGGTTAAATACCGAGTCGACCTGCCTGGACACATCTTTAAAATCCTCCCGGGTTATGGCAAACACAGCCCCGCCCCGGGCATTTACCACCTGGATATTGCTCAGAGTTTTATCGAGAATTGCTTCCTGCGTAACCAGGGCAATAACCGGCACCCCTTTTTCGATCAGGGCCAGGGGCCCGTGCTTGAGCTCGCCTGCTGCGCAGGCTTCGGCGTGAATATATGAAATTTCTTTTAGTTTAAGAGCGCCTTCCATGGCTACCGGGTAATCCAGGTTGCGGCCGATGAAAAAAGCGTGGTCCCATTTGACCAGGTAATCGCAGTAAGCTTGAATAGCGGCAACACTTTCTTCTGACAAAACCTGTTTCAACTGGTCCGGCATACCCAGCAGGCCTTTCACCAGTTCGGCCGCCTTTGCCGCTTCCAGGGTTCCCCTGATTTGCGCCAGGTAGATGGCAACCAGATAAAGAGCCACCAGCTGGGTTACGTAAGCCTTGGTCGAGGCCACAGCGATTTCCGGCCCGGCCCAGGTATAAAGGACCTGGTCCGCTTCGCGGGACACACTGCTGCCCACCACGTTGGTAATGGCCAGGACTTTCAGGCCCCTGGCACGAGCCATCCGCAGGCCGGCCAGGGTGTCGGCAGTTTCTCCCGACTGGCTGATCACGACAGCAAGCTGGTTTTCGGCGAAAACTGGCGTCCTGTACCTAAATTCTGAAGCCACATCCACCTCCACGGGAATGCCGGCCAGCTTTTCTATGGCCAGTTTGCCAACCAAGCCGGCGTGGTAAGCTGTCCCGCAGGCAATAATATAGATTTTATCCAGGTTTAAAATTTGTTCTGGTGTCAGATCCAGTTCCTGCAGCTCAACCAGGCCGCTGGAAACATCCACTCTCTGCCGCAGAGTTTCTCTTACCGCAGCGGGCTGTTCCATTATTTCTTTGAGCATAAAATGATCGTAGCCGCCTTTTTCAGCGGCTTCCTGGTTCCAGGTTATCTGTAGAACCTCTTTTTCTACCGGGAGGCTGTCAGCATCGTAAAAAATAACCTTATCCGGAGTTATGGAAGCGAACTCGCCATCTTCCATAATACAGGTTTTGCGGGTATGGGCCAGGAGGGCGGGTATGTCGGAGGCCACAAAGTTTTCACCATCACCCAGGCCGATGATCAGGGGGCTGTCCTGACGGGCGCATACAAGAAGATCCGGCTCTTCCGAACAGGCAGCCACAAGGGCATAAGAACCTTCAACATCAGCCACGGCCCTCTGCACCGCTTCCAGCAAATCATCCTGGTAGTAATATTCGATCAGATGGGCCAGCACTTCGCTGTCAGTTTCAGAGTTAAAACGGTAACCGGCCTCTTCCGTTAGCCGCCGGCGCAGGGAACGATGATTTTCAATAATGCCATTATGAACGACAACAATCTTACCTGAAACACTGCTGTGGGGATGGGCGTTCAAGTCGGTTGGCGGGCCATGGGTGGCCCAGCGGGTATGGCCGACTCCAACCCTGACCTCTTTAAACTGGTCGTTCAGCGCTTTTTCCAGGTCGGCAACCGAACCGGCTGCCTTGGTAACAATCAACTGCCCGTTTTCTTGCAAGGCTACACCGGCAGAATCATAACCCCTGTATTCCAATTTTTTTAAGCCTTCAATCAAAACCCGGCCTGCTTCCCTTTTTCCGGTATAGCCAACTATACCGCACATATCCTAACCCCCCGTTTGCTTCCAGCCTGGCATTTGCTCCGGCAAATCACAGCCCAGAAATGCTCGACTTTTAATAAGCGCTGCATTGATTACCAAAAAGCGCTTCAAAGATATTTATCCCCGGTCCCTTTAAGATTGTTCTTCGGCAATTATATCCGCCAGGGATTGAGCATATTGCTTTATTTTATGTTCTGGAAGGGAAGCCTCCAGCATAACCCGTATCTTCGCTTCCGTACCGGAAGGGCGGACCAGGATGCGGCCCTCTTTGCCCAGCTGCTGCTCGATCTCGTTGATGGATTCAGTTATGCGTTTATTCTTATCCCAACCTTCTTTTGTGCCTACTTCTTGGTTGACCAAAACCTGGGGCAACCTTTCCAGGTGGGAGGCCAGTTCAGATAGTGGTTGCCGGCGCTCCTGGACCACTTTGAGCAATTTCAAAGCCGTCAGTAAACCGTCGCCGGTTGTGGCAGAATCAGAAAAGATAATGTGCCCGGACTGCTCTCCACCAAGGTTATAACCACCTTCAACCATCTTTTCAAGCACGTAACGGTCTCCTACCCTGGTCCGGATCACTTTAAACCCATGCTTTTCAGCCAGGATATCAAGCCCACCGTTACTCATTACGGTTGCTACCAGGGTATTATTCTTCAGGAGATTTTTCTCTGCCAGATCTACTGCGCAAATGGCCATGATGGCATCTCCATCGACCTCATTGCCTTTTTCATCAACAGCAATCAGGCGGTCGGCATCGCCGTCAAAAGCCAGGCCCAGGGAAGCTCCGCTGTTGACCACTTCCCTTTGCAGATCGGCGGTATTGGTAGCGCCGCAGTCTACATTGATCCTGCTGCCGTCCGGTTCGTCGTGTATTATCTTAACCTTGGCCCCAAGCTGCTGCAGCAGCTCTCCGGCTACCCGGCAGGCAGCGCCGTGAGCACAATCAACTACCAGGTCCAATCCCTCCAAAGACGAGGAGTTGCTCTTCAGGTGATCTAAGTACTTTTGCACGGCATCGCCGTCGCGAAAAGCCTGCCCGAGGCCTGATCCTTCAGGACGGGGCAAATCGTCCTTTTCCCGGTGGTAATAATTCTCTATTTCCTCTTCCAGGGAATCGGGCAGTTTAAACCCGGTATTATAAAATATTTTTAGGCCGTTGTCTTCAATTGGATTGTGGGAAGCCGAGATCACCACCCCGGCTGAAGCATTCAAGGTCCTGGTCAGGTAGGCAACTGCCGGTGTGGAAATTACACCCAGCAGGCGGACCTCCCCCCCGACCGAATTAATACCCGCCGTCAGGGACCCTTCCAACATGGCGCCGGAAAGGCGGGTATCGCGCCCTATAACAAAAAGGGGTCTTTCATTCTTGCCGCCCAGCATCCAGGCCGCAATCCTCCCGATTCTAAAAGCCAGTTCCGGGGTTAACTCCCGGTTGGCTACGCCTCTGATTCCATCGGTTCCAAATAGTTTTCCCAATGGCAGGCCTCCTTTACAACATGAGATACCGGGCAGCCAGTTGATAGCGGTTAAACCGTACCGGCTTAAAAGCCTCTGGCCGGCCACTACAGCCCTTATTACTGCTCTTCCTCGCCTTCTTCCTCTTCATCCTCTTCTTCTTCCTCTTCAGGCTCTTCCCTTTCTAATTCAACCCGGACCGTAACCGTTTCGGGATCGATTAAAAGGTTTGTAACCGGTGTTTCTTCTTCGTCGTAGGCGTTAATTTCGGGCTCTACCCTTTCTACGTACTTCATCCCGGACAGATCGATAATAGCCATTACCCGCGCTACCTGTTCAAACTGCGACTCGGGGGCACCAATCATCACTTCCTCCGGTTCAACGGTATAACCAACCATTCTCCAACCTTCCGCCGGATCGCCAAAAATATCGATCTCCACCGGGAAATTATCGGAAAGGTACTCTTCGATCACTACCCGGACCTGTTCCGGCTCATATGAAACCACGCTGAGCCCTCTCGGGGAACGGCCCTGAACTCTGACCAGGTGGCTGCCGGGCTCTTTGCCGGAAAGATCAACAAAAGCATCCAGTTCCTGGATGGTCAGGTCTTCAAAGTTTTCCGGCAACCCTTCCAGGGTCAGATCCACCGATGAAGGCATGTCAGTGACGACGTAATCCGGGTCCAGGTTTTCCACCCGCAGGGGCACATCCTGCCAGACCTGGCGGGCAGGAGTTGTCCGGGTGATTTTATCCCCGGTTACAAACAGCCACAGGACTAAAGCCATAAAGATGGCCAAGACCCGGGCAAAATTGTTGCTTCTCAAGAATTTTTCCATCTTACTTATTATTCCTCCATGACCACAGGTTGAAACTGTCACTGCGCTCCGGCTTGCATAAATCGGTGAGCATTCTGCGCAGTTTCTTCTCATCCAGATAGCGGGTTAAAACACCGTCGTGGGCGACAGAAATAATTCCTGTTTCTTCCGATATAATAATTGCCACCGCGTCTGAATGCTCGGTAATGCCTATCCCGGCCCGGTGCCTGGTGCCCAGTTCTTTGCTCAGGCCCGGATCTTCTGTAAAAGGAAGATAGCAGCCGGCAGCGATGATTTGGTCCCCCCGGATAATTACCGCTCCATCGTGGAGTGGGCTGCGGGGGAAAAATATATTGACCAGGAGCTCGGCAGTAACCATTCCATTAACCGGGATACCGGTATCGACCCATTCTTTCAAACCGGTTGAACGTTCCATAACGATCAACGCTCCAATGCGCTTTTTAACCAGGACCGGGATAGCCTTGGTCAGCTCATCAAGCATCTGTTCAAAGTCCTGGGTGCTCCAGCTCCAGTAGGTGCTTTTAAAAATTTTGCCGCGGCCGAGTTGTTCCAGGGCCCGTCGTAATTCAGGCTGAAAAACAATTGGGATGGCAATTAACCCGACGGTCATAACCTGACGAAGAGTCCAGTTGAGGGTATCAAGGCCGGTCTGATCACTGATCACCATGGCTACGAGCAGGACAACCAGGCCTTTCACCAATTGCTCAGCCCGAGTCCCGCGAATAATTAAGATAACCCGGTAGAAGATGTAAGCCATAAGAACTATATCAATTATATCGCGCCACTCGACATTAAGCTGAAGAACTGCTGCTATGATTCGATCCAAAATAGCCACTTTGAGTTGATCCCTCTTTAAAAATTCCAGGTGGGATAAAAGGCAGCATTACCTGTTAATAATGCATTATCTATTCGATGCCCGCACAATAAATACCTGCACCGGCAGGAAAAAAACCGGCACTATTATTTTACCATTAGAGGGGTGATTATGCCCAACACTATTTTTATTTTTCATCTGTGTCGGGCATAATAATATTAATCCAACTGCCACAGTTATTACAGTAGTTTCCATCCAGGCCTTCCAGGCTGATCCGGTAAAAAGTGCGTTTGATAAGCAGGTTGCCGCAGCAGGGACAGGTTGTATCTGAAGCGCCGGGCAAATCAATATTGCCAAGGAATACATACCGCAAATGCTTTTGGGCCAATTCTTTTGACCTCTCCAGCACCTCCACCGGCGTGGGAGGCTTGTCAAGCTTATATTGCGGAAAGTAGCGGGAATAATGAAGGACCAGATCCGGATTTAAACTGCCCAGCCACCGGGCCAGTTCTTCCTGCTCAGCAGGATCGTCATTAACTGATGGGATAAGCAGGCAGGTTGCCTCAACATGGCAGGCTTGAACGGCCTTTTCCACCGTCTCAATAACCGGCCCCTTTCGCCCCCTGCAGTACTCGCTGTAAAAATCGTCATTAAAAGCCTTGATATCTACATTCATGGCATCGATATAGGGCAGCAGCTCTTCAAAGGGCTCCCGGTTTATATAGCCGTTGGTAACCAGGATGTTTTTATAACCATGCTCATGGAGCAGGCGCGCCGTATCATAAACAAACTCATACCAGATGATCGGTTCATTATAAGTGTAGGCCACACCGGGCACATTGCCGGGGCCGCCTTCTCTTTCCAGCATCTGCAAAACGTCACCTGGGCCTACCCTCTTCGGGGCCTGCTCCGGCCCTCCCCGGGCCAGGGTCCAGTTCTGGCAAAACGAGCACTGCAGGTTGCAGCCAAACGTCCCCAGCGACAAAACAGAGTGCCCGGGATAATAATGATAGAGGGGCTTCTTTTCGATCGGATCCCGGTTCGCCGCCGCCAGGCAGCCGTAATTTGTCGAATAGAGTTCGCCGCTCTTTACTTCCCGGGCCCCGCAGGCTCCCACCTGGCCCTCTTTGAGCCGGCAACCACGGGGGCAGAGCAGGCACTCTACCAGGTCGTCTTTTTTTTGATAAAATCTTGCTATTTGCAAGCTATCCTTCTCCCAGCCATAATTTAGATCAGATCCGGGCCTTTCTTCTCGGGGTAACGGGTCACTTTAAAACGATACAGTTCCGGCTTTTCGCCCGGCATTATGCCGGCCTTACGGCAGGCGATATCTACCTGCTGTTCAACCGTATCTACCCCCTCCAGGTCCGGAAGCAAAAGACCGGTCCGCGAACCTTTGCGAACCATTATCCCGTATTCCTCCGGGTCAAGCTCTGTTTCCTTTTCCACCTTTTCAACAGGACCCAGTATATCAACCGATATGTCCAATTCCGGCAGCTCTTCCCTTCTTACCGGCGGAAAACGCGGATCCCTTACCGCAGCGCTCACGGCATTGGCGGCAATTTCTTCAGCCAGGTTTTCCCGGACCGGTTCAAAGGTCCCGATACAGCCGCGCAGCTGCCCGTCTTTTTTCAAAGAGACAAATACCCCGGCCCTCATTTCATATTCGGGGGGAAGGGAATCGGCCAGGTTGGGCAGGTGACCTTCCCGCAGGTAGTAATCAAGCGTCCGCCGGGCCAGTTCTGCGGGATGGAGGTTTAAATTCTCTTCAGCCATCTTTTAGGATTCTCCTTTACCGGAAGGGGCATTTTGTTCCAGCGGATGCAGGGCCGCAACCATGTAACCAACCCCGAAAGGCCCTTCATAAGAAATAATCTCCGAATGGAAACCGGTATCTTTAAGCGTGCCTAAAGCGATCATAATAGGGCGCATCCCGCATTCGCCGGCATCTTCAATCAGGCCCTGGTCCATGGTGAACAGATCCTCAACCCGGCCTTCATTGATTAAGCTGACTAACTGCTGATCAAACTCTTTGCCCCGGGGGTCAAACCCGGCCGGAGCTCCCGGTTTCAAGCGGTGTGAAAGATCCCCGCTGGCAATGACAGCGGCGGAGACACCTCTTTTGTCGATTGCTCTTTTCACAGCCTGCCCAAACACGTATAAATCCTGGTAGGAATCAAAACTTACGGTTACATGCACACCGGGGGCGGCCACTTCCGCTTCCCGCAGGTAATACAGGGGAACCATTGCGCCGTGATCAAGGATCCTGCCGCTCTGCAGACGCCGGTCCTGCCCGTCAAGGAGAACCGGTTTGGCCGGCAACCCTGAAGCTTCTTCCACCAGTATATCAACCAGTTCCCGGTCTGTTTCCATCTCCAGTTTAATTGCCGGAAAGCCAAACTGGCCAAAATCACCTGAAAGCTTATCCCCCGCCAGAATGGCCGGACCGTTGCTGACAATCTGCCCGTGAGGGGTAATCAGCACTAAGAGTTCGGGTTTTTTTTCTTTGATGCGGCGGCTCAATTCCTTCATTCCGCTCACTGTTTTTTGCGCTTCCTGCAGCCGCCCCCCGCCAATTTCAGGAATAATTATCGGGGGATGAGGGGCAATACCCACTATTGAAAGCATAGTTTCAACACCTACCTTTACTCCGAGGATCTCTAAAACGAGGAAAAGCAGCGTCCCTTTATACTGCGGCCCGGATTATTGATCTTTGCCGATAAACACTCCTTGCTTAATCATTAGTATATCAAATTCTAAAGCCTCAAACAATTGCCTGGAGGCCAGATCTGTCCCTTTTGATGCTTTATTTTAACTTTTCTCCATTAACAGGCAAAGATAACTCATCTTGACAGATTTAGGCAAATACCATAATCTATGAATATATAAGCACGGGTCGTGGAAAACCGGAACGATCCGTTATAATCACCGTCCCCATTTTGGTTCATATTATAGATAACGCGGGAGATTAAATTATGAACAAGGAAGAATACAGGGATACTGAGAAATTTACCTCTGCCATCCAGGCCATTTTCCCCAAATTGATGCATTACCTCAATGCGGAAGAGAGCCGGGAACTGACCGGCCTGGGTATTACCCCCAGCCAAATTAACGCCCTTTTGGTCCTCTATTTCCACGACAGCCTGACTATGGGCGAATTGAGCTCCGAGATCTATCTGGCCGAGAGTGCGGCTACCCGCCTGGTAAACCGCCTGGTCAATCTCAACCTGGTCAAGCGGCGCGGCGATGAAAATGACCGTCGTATCGTCCGGGTCGCCCTGACTTCTTACGGCCGCCAGCTATCACGGCTGGTTTTTGAAAGGCGCTCCTTCCGCTTTAACAACCTGGCCCAGCGCCTGGAACCCACGGAAAGAGAAAACCTGGTCGTTTCCCTGCAGGCGGTAATGCGTGTTTTTGAAAGCCAGGAAGGCAAAGTCATGCCCAGTGAACATGAAGTCGACCCCGGCATAAAATAAGAGCGGCCGGAAACGCGAAAAAACCTTGCCGGCGCCTGGACCCGGACTGGAAGCCCAATCAACCACATCGGGCTCAGGCTGCGCGTAAATGCCGACGCGCCGGGACCATCACCGGTCTGGTCATGTTCCCGTATTAAACAGAATATGTTATAATCAGTAATGGAAACTAAATATAAACTCCGAGCCTTTATACCTACAGCCAAACACGGCTACGGTAAAAGGCCTGGGTTGGGTGAGAAATCCCCCCGCCTCCCGTATTTGGAAAGGAGATCATGCCAGCAAAGGCCGCGTTTTCTTTTTAAGGAGGCGCGGCTTTTTAAATTGAACCGAGGTGCTTAGAAAAATGAAATTGATGCGGGTTACCGACCCGGATGATGTTTTGAAAATAATTGAAGAAAATTTTAGCCCGCTGGATAGCGAAACTATTTTACTGGAAAAAGCAGGTGGATACACCCTGGCTGCAGATATTAACGCACCGGAAAACATACCAGACTTTAACCGCTCCACTGTAGATGGTTATGCTTTAATGGCCAGGGATACTTTTGGCGCCGGTGAAGGAATTCCGGCTATGCTGGAGTGCACAGGCGAAGTTTTGATGGGCCACTCCGCCCCTTCAATCAGCCCCGGCCAGTGCTGCCTGGTCCATACCGGGGGCATGCTTCCCGAGGAAGCCGATGCGGTGATCATGATCGAGGATACCGAGGTCGCCGGCGCTATGGTCCAGTGTTTTAACCAGGTTGCGCCGGGCGAAAACGTTATTCAAAAGGGCGAGGATTTAAAAAAAGGCGACCCGGCCCTGACAAAGGGCAGTCAATTGCGGGCGCCTGAAATCGGCCTCCTGGCTTCGCTGGGCATAACCGCCGTAGAGGTGCACCGCCGGCCCCGGGTGGGATTTTTCTCCACCGGAGACGAGCTGGTTGATTACAGCAGACCTGAACTTAAACCGGGTCAAATCAGGGACAGCAATACACCGGCCCTCCTTTACCTGGCCGGTCAGGCAGGAGCAGAAGCACAATATGGCGGCATCCTGCCCGATCAGTTTGCGGCATTCCTGAAAGAAAGTAAGGCCATGCTGGAAAGGGTGGACCTGCTGGTTTTTTCCGGCGGCAGTTCTGTAGGGACCCGCGACTATACGGCACGGACCATGCAGGAGCTGGGCAAGCCGGGTTTGCTGGTGGAGGGAATATCCATCCAGCCCGGGAAACCAACCTTGCTGGCCAACTGCGGCGGCAAACCTGTCCTTGGCCTGCCCGGACACCCGGTATCAGCCCTGAACATTTTTAAGATTTTCGGCGGAGCTACTATTAACCGCCTGAGCGGGCGCCGGGAAAACATCTTTAAACCGGCTGTTAAAGCCACCCTGGCCCGTAATATTTCTTCACGATCCGGCCGGACCGATTATGTGCGGGTCAGGCTCGAAAAAGCGGCCGGAGAAATCAAGGCCGTCCCCGTCTTCGGCCGCTCGGGTATGCTGCGCACCCTGGCTGAAGCCGATGGGTTACTGGTCATCCCCCCTGAAAAAGAAGGGCTGACCTCCGGAGAAATTGTGGAGGTAGAGCCGTGGGAATAAATAACCGGTTTTTTCTTGTAAAGATTATAACGGAGGTGCCTCTTGCGTAAAATATATTTAAGCAACATCCCCCGACAGGAAGCGCTGGACAAGTTTATGGCCGAAGTGGACCTGCCCCTGCGCACAAAAACTGTTCCCGTTCGCGAAGCCCTGGGCCGGGTAACATCTGAAGCAGTTTTTGCCCGGTTTTCCATGCCCGGTTATCATGCCGCGGCCATGGATGGCATCGCCGTGCAGTCCGAAAAAACTTTTGGAACCTCCGATCAGGCCCCCCTGCAGCTGGCGCCTGAAGAGGATTACCGTCATATCAATACCGGTGAACCTCTGCCCGTTGGCTTCGATGCGGTAATTAAGGTCGAAGAAGTCCAGTTTTATGAGGACGGCCGGGCTGAAATCCTCGCTCCAGCCGCCCCCTGGCAGCATATCCGGGCCGTCGGTGAAGATGTGGTAGCCGGCGAACTGATCGCGCCCGCCCGGCACCTCCTGCGCCCCCAGGACCTGGGAGCGCTGCTGGCCGGTGGGGTTACCGAAATTGATCTTTTAGAAAAACCCAGGGTGGCCATCATTCCGAGCGGATCGGAGATAGTCGACCCGGATGCCGAACGTAAAAAAGGCAGCATCCCGGACTTCAACACCACCGTAATTGCTTCCTACTTAAAACAGTGGGGCGCAGAACCGGAAATTAAGCCGAACGTGCCCGATGACCCGGAGCGCATTAAAGAGGCGCTCTCTGCAGCTGTTCAAGAATGTGACCTGGTTATCATAAATGCCGGCTCATCGGCAGGCGATAAAGACTATACTTTTTCAGCAATAGAGGAGCTGGGACAGGTTTTTTTGCACGGTGTAGCCACCAGGCCCGGCAAACCGACCATTTTGGGTCAGATCGATCAAAAACCCGCAGTTGGCCTGCCCGGCTACCCGGTTTCTGCTTACATGAGCCTGGAATGGTTTGTCAGGCCCCTGGTTTACCGTTACTTTGGCCTGCCCCTGCCGGAACGGCAAAAACTTCCGGTTACCCTGGGCCGCAGGGTGGTTTCGGAGCTGGGGGTGGAAGAATTTGTCCGCATGGCAGTGGGCCATGTAGAAGGCCGCTTTCTAGCCAATCCCCTGGCCAGGGGCGCCGGAGTAACCATGTCCCTGGTGCGGGCGGACGGCTTGCTGATCATTCCCGCCAACTCGCTCGGTTATGAGCAAGATGAGACGGTGGAAATCGAACTTTTCCGCCCCGAATCCGAACTGCGCCATAACTTGCTGACCGCCGGCAGCCACGACCTGATCATCGACCTGCTGGCCACAGCCTTGAAAGAAGGCCACCCATATTTAAGCCTCTCTTCGGCCCACCTCGGCAGCATGGGCGGAATTGCTGCTGTCGGACGCGGACGGGCCCACCTGGCCGGGGTGCACCTGTTTGATCCCGCAAGCGGGGATTACAACTGGCCCTATATCGAAAAAATGCTACCCGGGCAAGAAGTGCGCCTGGTTAACCTGGCCTACCGAATGCAGGGCTGGATAGTGCCCCGGGGCAACCCCGACGGTATAGAAACAGTAGAAGATCTGGCCGGATCCGGGCTCAGTTTCATTAACCGGCAGAAAGGCGCCGGGACCCGCATCCTTTTCGATTATCTCCTGCGAGAAGCAGGCCTTAACCCGGAGCAGGTTTACGGATATGAGCGGGAAGAACATACCCACCTGAACGTAGCCGCCGCCGTAGCGGCCGGCACCGCCCGGGTCGGCCTGGGAATTTTACCGGCTGCCAGGGCTTTTGACCTTGACTTTATCCCCCTGGTTGAAGAAAGGTACGACCTTTTGATGAGCGAGCGCTTTTACAACAGCAGGGAAGCAAAAATCCTTTTTGAAATTATAGCCGATCCCGGCTTTCAAGAAAAAGTTGAAGCCATGGGCGGATACAGCATGAGAGATGCCGGGCGGATTATTGAGAGAAACAGCGAAAGCAGATAAACCGTTTACTATCGTTGCAAAGGAGTCCAGAAACATGACCTTAAAAGACGGACAGGACAGGAAACACGATTACCTGAGAATCTCGGTTACGGACCGCTGTAACCTGCGCTGTATCTATTGTATGGGCGAAGACGGGATTGAACAAAGCTCGCATGAAACAATTTTAAGTTATGAAGAAATTATGAAAGTTGTATCCGCGGGCGCTGAACTGGGCATCAGCAAAATCAGGATTACCGGGGGAGAACCCCTGGTCCGAAAAAATTTGGTTGAGCTGGTCCGGATGATCGCACAAGTACCCGGCATTTCCGACCTGGCTATGACCACCAACGGCACCCTCCTGCCCCGCTATGCTGCGGACTTAAAAAAAGCGGGCCTGGACAGGGTTAATATCAGCCTGGACACTCTGCAAGCGGATAAGTACCGTAAAATTACCCGGTGCGGCAGCCTCGACGAGGCCATGAAAGGCATTGAAGCCGCCCTGGAGCACAACCTGGAACCGGTTAAATTGAATACCGTCCTGATCAAGGGAATAAACGACGACGAAGTGCTCGATTTCCTGCACCTGGCCCTTGAAAAGCCGCTGCACATCCGCTTCATTGAATATATGCAGATCGGCGATCATGACCGCGCCTACAGCGGCCATTACCTGCCGCTAAGCTTCATTGAAGAAACAGCAAAAAAGGCCGATCTGCCCCTGACTCCAGTGCCCCTGCCGGGCGGGGCCGGGCCGGCCGAATCCTACAACATCCCCGGCGGCAGGGGGACCATCGGCCTGATTCACCCGATCAGCAAACACTTTTGCGAAAGCTGCAACCGCCTCCGCCTGACGGCAGAAGGTTCGCTTAAGGCCTGCCTCTACTGGCAGGATGAAAAACCGGTCCGGCCGGTATTGCATAACAAGGAAGCCCTGCAGAACCTGATCAGGGAAGTGCTGGCAGGCAAACCGGTAGAGCACCAGATGGCGGCGAACGGCAAATGCGGCACTGTCAGCCCCGGCACAATGCGGGGCATGTCCAAGACCGGTGGTTAATGATTAATCAATACTTTTCCACAGGCGCTATCAGGCTAAGCAGACAGAGTACTTGACGATTTATCACAGGGGGTGGGTTTATGCCACCAATAATTATACACCTGGTCGCTTCCCGGTCCAAAACAGGAAAAACGACCATTATAGAAAAAGTGATTCCCATCTTAAAACAAAGCGGTTTGCGGGTGGCCGCCCTTAAGGGCCACCTACAACACTATGACCTGGATTTACCCGGGAAAGACAGCTGGCGCTTTGCGGCAGCCGGGGCCGA
>PWFM01000194.1 GCA_003553895.1 Syntrophomonadaceae bacterium
TCCTGGGTTTTCCCAATGCAGGTGGTGAACGTGAAGGACATATTGTTCGCCTGATGCCAATAAAAATAAAGGGCATTACCATCGGGGAGCTGGATGGGACAATCAGCGATCGCCTGAAAAATATTGCCGGAGCTTTCAAAGACGGAAAAATAAAGGTGGAATACAGCTGCAAGATGGATGCCTGGCTGCGCTACCACGTCGCTATAGTCGCCCCTTTGGCTAATGCTCTTTTCATGGCCGGTTCTTGTAATTACAAATTGGCTCGCAATCCGGGGATTATTAAAAAATGGCTGCAGGGAGTGCGGGAAGCTTTCAGCGTCCTGAAGGCGCATGGTTTCCCGGTGGAGCCTTCGGCGCTTAAGTTTATTTTTGGCATCCCTGATTTTATCCTGCTGCCTTTTGTAAAGCGTTTACTAAATACCAGGTTGATGGACATTGCCGGCGCCCGCCATGCCCGCAATGCCCCTGAGGAGATGAAACAGCTAAGCGAAGAGTTGATTACACTCGCCCGGGATGTAGGGGTGGAAACACCGGTGCTAGATGAACTTCACCGTTACTCAGATCTTTCTGCTCACCCGGCGGTGCAGGACAAAGCTGGTGTGGAGCAATTGAAATCTTCATGGTTCTATTATTGCTAATTATTTTGATACTTGTAGTTCGTTTTGTAGTTAAAGCTGTGATAAAAAAAATTGAAATGGCAAAGCTACTGTATATAGTTGCGACGACAAATAAGATCTAAATTATAGATATGTGTTTGTCAGTAATTATAAGCAAATCCGGGCATATTTCTTGATCATTTTGTTGCGCTGCTTGATGCGCTAACATATTCGGAGGAAGGCAAGATTAAGCTGTACTACAAATTAATCCAAAATATCTTCTGAAAAGATTGTTATAATACCTGCTTGCGATAGGAGATTTTCAACAAGTACCTGACAAATGTCCTAATTTAGCTGTATTATGCTATAGGGGTGCAGAGAGGGAATTAAAACATGAATAATCGTAACACATTAAATATAGTTACTATAATCGCAGCAAAAATTAAATGAGGTATTCCTGCTTTAATCATCTCATGGGTTTTAAAGTAGCCATAGCTGTAAGCGATTGCATTTGGGGCTGCATTTGCTGGTAATAAAAAGGCCAGGCAAGAACCCAGCCCTGCTGCTATACCTAATATTGCAGGATTTATTTCAAGTTGAAATGCCAAGCCAATGGCTATAGGAACAAAAGTTACAGCAGTGACTGCAAAGCTACAGAAAAAGGTAATAGAAATTGCAGCAACTATACTCATTAAAATTGTTAATAAATAAACATTTAAATCTTTAAGTAAATATGCCATTGTTTCAGTTACAATATGTATCAATCCGGTATCTTCGAGTCCCGATCCAAGAGATAACCCTCCTCCTATTAAAAAGATGATCCCCCACTGAACCTTATTAATTGCTTCTTTCCATTGTATAACCCCTATCTTTGGGATTATAAACATCAATGCAATTATCATAGAAGCAATGTATAGCCAATCTTCCATCAAGGGTAAAAAGGTGTCTAAACTCCATAACACAACTGCTAAAAAAAATAATATAATCACGTGTTTTTGCACATTTGTTAATTCCCCTAACTCCTTTAACTGTTTTCTAACAGTATCTGACCCTCCCTTAATGGCTGTAATTTCTAAAGGAAATAGCACGTAGCACAGTAGCTTCCATGAAATCGGTATCAAGATAATAACTATCGGAACAGCCATTAACATCCATTCTAGAAAACTAATGTTAATATTGGCCATATCACTTAAATACGCAATTGTGATAGTGCAGGCAGGCGTGCCAACAGGAGTTCCCATTCCACCGATAGTAGCTGCAAAAACAACTCCAATCATCATGGCTTTAGAAAAATTTGATCCTGTTATTTTTTTAACATCAGCCAATTTTATGATATCAATAGCTATAGGAAGCACTATCACAGTCGCTGTGGTATTTGATACCCACATCGATAAAAATGCAGTTGTGATCATGATGCCCAAAATTAATCTATCTGTTTTTTCTCCCATAAACAAAATAATTTGCAAGCTAAATCTTCTGTCAATTTTATGCATGGAAATAGCTGCCGCTATAAAAAAACCAGCAAAGACCAAAGTGAATATTGGATGAGCGAAATAAGTCAATCCTTCGCTGATTGGTTTGATACCAAAAACGGCTTGCAAAAAAATAATTAGTACTCCCGTAACAGCGAGTGGCAAAGATTCAGAAACCCAAAAGATGACAGCCATAATTAAAATTGCTATCATAACCTGAGCTTCAAATTTAATGATACTAGGAAACGGTAAGTTAATAATTATGTAAAATAAAGCAAGCGTCATTAATATTACTAATACATTTATGTTTTCTTTAGCTTTAAGCATACGGCCACCACATTTTAGTAAAATTAACTTATATTTTCTGCTAAATGTTGCAAAAATAAGATTTTTAAGTAAATATATTTTGTAGAGTTTTTCAATCACTCCACATTTACTTTAGTTTCAATATTTATTTTGTTGCTTAGGGACACTCTTTAATGCTGTCATAATTTAGGGTTTTTCAATATAGTTTTAAACTTATTTTCATCTTGCTTTTTTTGTATTCGCGAAAACGATATGATTTTCCTTTATAAGCAAAACATGCGAACTGTACGTCTCTCTGTCTAAGCATGCTGTGGTTTGGAAAGGAGTGTAGATGTCTCCAACCAGTATGAGAAATCAAGATTGGAAATGATTACCTCGGCGTGGCATTATGATTTTAATGTTAATCAGAAAAGTAATACACGGCTAAGCAAAGCAAATAGATCTTGCTTAAATAAGAAAAGCAGAGGTTTACCCCGCGCCGGGTTGTTCAATTTGCAGATGGAAGAAATTCCACAATAATATTTAGCAATAGAAGAAGTTAATAGCCAACTTGATGTTTCTTTTGGTTTTAAAGATTAATATAAAGGTGAGTTGTTTTAATGGTAATGTCCTATAATGTCTGTAAAAAGGAAATAAAGGCCTGGGCGTCCAAGGTGGTAATAGGAACATAAAACCACCGCCCCCTGGAAGGGGCAGATAGGAGCCCAGACCTTATGACAAGCATACCACCAACTGAGCGTATTTGTGAAGCGATTAATCAATTTTTATCAAATGGACTTAATGGTAACCAAGATGTAATGAGCACCCTCTTTCGTTTAGGGGCGCAGCGTTTAATACAGGAGGTCTTGGAACAGGAAGTAGCTGATTACCTTGGTCGTGACCGCTATGAACGCAGCGATGAAGGAAACAAAGGTTCTCGTAACGGCTATAAAGAGAGGCAGTTTAAGAGTGCTGAGGGGAAAATACCGGTGCATCTTCCCCA
>PWFM01000135.1 GCA_003553895.1 Syntrophomonadaceae bacterium
CCTGGTAGACAATTACCCCGTAGGTTTCTTTAAGGATCGGTTCCAGGTCCGGGTGGGCATACTTAATTTTTTCCCGCCCGTGCTTGCTGTTGACAAAGGTGGGAATCTGTTCCATCGGGCCAGGGCGGTAGAGCGCCACCACGGCGATAATATCTTCAAACTTGTTCGGCATCAAGTCCCGCAGCACAGAGCGCATGCCCGTGCTTTCCAGCTGAAAAATCCCTGTTGTTTCACCCCGGGACAGCATCTCGTAGGTGCCGTTATCATCCAGGGTAATCTCTTCGATATTTATCTTTTTCCCGTGCCTCTTTTCGATATTGGTCAGGGTTTCCCCGATAATAGTCAGCGTTTTTAAGCCGAGAAAATCCATCTTTAAAAGACCCATGTCTTCCAGGGTTCCCATCGGGAACTGGGTTACCACGGCGTTGTCGGCCATCTTGTAAAGGGGGACATAGTTGACCAGGGGTTCCTTGGCGATGACCACACCGGCGGCATGGGTTGAAGCATGGCGGGGCATGCCCTCCACGGCCATGGAAATATCAAGCAGGCGGCGGTACTGATCATCTTCCTGGTAGAGGGCCTGCAGTTCCCTGCTTTGTTCTAGGGCCCTGGAGATGGTCATTTTAACCTCCATCGGGATCATCTTGGCGATCTTGTCCACATCAGCATAGGGGATGGCCAGGGCCCGGCCCACGTCGCGGACCGCCGCCCGGGCGGCCATGGTCCCAAAAGTAATGATCTGGGCCACCCTTTCCTGGCCGTATTTATCAAATACATATTTCAGGATCCGGTCCCTTTTGTCATCGCAAAAATCGATATCGATATCGGGCATGGAAATCCGCTCCGGGTTTAGAAAACGTTCAAAGAGCAGGCCGTGCTGCAGGGGTTCAATATTGGTTATGCCCAGGCAGTAGGCCACCAGGCTGCCGGCCGCCGACCCCCGGCCCGGGCCCACCAGCACCTCTTCTCGCCTGGCATACTCAATGAAATCCCAGACGATCAAAAAATAGTCGGAGTAATCCATCTGGCGGATCACGTTAAGCTCATACTGCAGCCTCTCCTCGATTTCCGGCGTGACTTCTCCATAGCGGGATTGCAAGCCCTCGTAGCAGATCTTTTCCAGGTAGGTGTCGGCATCATAGCCTTCCGGAACCTCATATTCGGGCAGGTAGCGTTTTGAAAAATCCTTCTCGACATGGCAGCGTTCGGCGATACGCAGGCTGTTGCTGACCGCTTCCGGGACATCATCAAACTGCCCGGCAATTTCGGCGCCGGTTTTGAAATAGAATTCTTCCGTTTCAAAGCTCATCCGCTCCGTTTCGTCCACCGTTTTGCCGGTCTGGATGCAGAGCAGGACATCGTGCACCCCCGCATCCTGGCGGGAAAGATAATGGACATCGTTAGAAGCCACCAGCGGGATCCCTTCTTCCCGGGAAATCTGCTTTAATACTTCGTTTACCTTTTTCTGTTCGGGTATATTGTGATCATGCAGCTCGAGGTAAAAATTTTCGGGTCCAAAAAGATCACGGTAAAACCGGGCCGTTTCCCTGGCTTCTTCCAGCTGCCCCTCCAGGATCCTGGTCGGGATTTCCCCGGCCAGGCAGGCGCTCAAGGCAATTAAGCCTTCGCTGTGCTGTGCGAGCAACTCCCGGTCCACCCGGGGTTTGTAATAAAAGCCCTCTGTAAAACCGGCCGATACCAGGCGGGTCAGGTTGCGGTAACCGGTATCATTTTCCGCCAGCAGGACCAGGTGATACTGGATATCGTCCTGGCGCGGTTCTTTTTGGAAGCGGGAGCGGGGGGCCACGTAAACTTCGCATCCCAGGATCGGTTTAACACCGGCTTCTTTTGCCGCCTTGTAAAAATCGACCACCCCGAACATAGTCCCGTGATCGGTTATGGCCACCGCAGGCATGTTCAATTCAGCAGCCCGGTTTACGAGATAGTTAATCCGCGCCGCTCCGTCCAGTAAACTATATTCGCTGTGGCAGTGCAGGTGGACAAAATCAGCCATGATAAACCCTCCGGAGATAATATTCTGGTATGCTGGATTTAATTTCGACTCACCGGGGCCAATACCCTCTACTAAAACCCATGACCCGGCAAAAAACTGAAGCAGCCTTCACTTTTTTTAAATCACAAATTATGGTACAATAAGCACAATAATACAGGCAAGCCTGCTAATAAGTTCTCTAACTGCCAAAAAAGGAGTTACGCCTTGTTTAATGATCGGGAAACCCGTCTGGCTTTAAAAATTGTCCTGATTGCCACGGCGGTCTTTATCACCCTCTGGCTGCTGGTCCAGCTGGCGCCGGTTATTTCGATCATTGTAATTGCCCTCTTTATTGTCTATTTCATAACCCCTGTGGTCAATTTTTTGGTCAGCATCAAGATCAGGCCGATCCTGGCGGCCATGCTTACCGCCGTATTTATCCTGGTCCTCTTATTCCTGCTTTTTTACCTTTTAATCCCCGGCCTGATCATGGAAGTAAGAGAACTGGTCATCTTCCTGAGCACGGAGATCGTCAGGGACCTGCCGGAGCTGATCTCCTACTTAGAAGATCTCGATGAACGTTTTAACCTCCAGTTAGCTGAAGTTTTTGTTGAATACACCGACCAGTTTATCAGGCAGGCGCCGAGCAACGTCCAGCAGCTGCTGCATTACCTGACCGCCGTTTCCATGGGCGTGGTCACCCGGGTCTGGGTCGGCCTGGCCCTGGTCTTTGTCGTATTCTACCTGGTCCAGGACCTGGGCAAAGTCCGTTATAACCTGACCCTGATGTTTCCGCAGATCTATAAAGAAAACGTCCAGCACATCCTCAATACTATCGACGAAAAAGTCGGGGCCTATATCAGGGGAACCCTGATGAAATGTATTTTTGTTGGCTTCCTGACCTGGGTCGGCCTGACTTTACTCGACATGCCCTTTGCCCTGATCCTGGGCATCCTGGCCGGAGCTTTAAATATTATCCTTTATATCGGGCCGATAACGGCCACCATACCGGCCCTGCTCCTGAGCATCATGCCCGATACTCCCAGCATCCTCCTGGTTCTGCTGCTTTACATCGGAGTCCAGATCCTGGATGCTTTTGTCTTTACCCCATTCTTCCTGGGCAAAGCGACCGATTTAAGCCCCCTGACCGTGATTGTTATCGTTTTGATTGGAGGCCAGTTGATGGGCCTTATGGGTATCGTGCTGGCCATTCCGAATACCGCCACCCTGAAAGTGCTGCTGGTGCATTATTACCTCGAACGGCGCCGGATTGAAGAAGAAAACCATTCGGCCGACACACCGGAGCCGGAAGAACCGTCAGATCAAAACAGGCAGGAACCCGGCGATAACAA
>PWFM01000198.1 GCA_003553895.1 Syntrophomonadaceae bacterium
ACGAGTCCAGGGTATATATTGCGGCGAGCGGGTTATGGCCCATTACCCGGTCTTTAACCGCAAAAACCGTGGTCGGGGCTGCGGCGTGCTTGAAAAACAGCGAATCGTGCCCCACGCAAAGACCAAGGAGGATATTAAAATCGGCTTCGGCTTTGTTCAAGATCTCGGCCTGGGCAACTGGACTGCACATGGCTTCAAAGCTGCCGACGCTGCATTTTTCTGTATCGGCGATCCCAATTTCTTCTTTAGGTGTGCAGCCCACTTTGCAGATCACCGAGACTACTTCAAAACCGTAGTTTTCAAGGACTTTATTTAAGGCCGCCGCTTCCTCTTTCAGGCCGCTGCAGAACGCCACCCCCAACCTCTTGTAGCCCATGCGGCCGGCAAATTCGCAAATCTCCTGCAGCCGGGGCTTAACCGGATGCCGGAGCCGCGGGGTTTTATCCCGATTAATGTAGCATTCCGCTTCCTGGATAGAGGCCTGCCTGGCAAATTCGTATGTATCCGGTTCGCTATAAGTTTGCCTTGCTTTTTTGATATCGTCTTCCATTTTCCTGGTAGGACAAAAAGCCGGACCCGTCCCGCCCTGGATGCGGCATGCCCTTTCAGCTGATTTAACAGAGCACTTTGAGCACGATGGTATTAATTCTGACATGCCTTTAATCTCCTTGTCTTCATTTTTTCCGCAACAGGGATTGGAATTTTTCCTTGATATTGGCATAAAGGTTTTCGATGCCGGCCCGGTAGAGCGTATCCCTGCTGCTGCGCAGAGTGTTGAGGGTGGTTGCTTCGATGACCTGCCAGAGTTTTTCTCTTTCCGGAGTATGCAGGAAATAATCGAGGTTGACCTGGTAGGCTCCCTTGTACTGCCGGCCTCCCCCGTTGGAGGTGATGCGCTTGATGATCCGGTTCAAATCGACGGTCCTGCTCCTGGTGCGCAGGGAAACATCAAGGTACATTTCCCCTTTGGCATGGTTTTCGATCACGGCAAAGACGGCCACAGTGCTGTAACCGGAGCTTTTCAGGATCATATCCGCAGCCAGGGCGATGTAATCGCGGTAACCGGCATCAATATAGCCCAGGCCGTAGAAGGCCCAGTCCTTGTAGACATTTTCCTTGTCCCTCATTTGATTGTAGAGCATGAGCATTTCCGGCGAGGGGGGTATGCTGTTGATGCTTTTCAGGATATTGCGGTCGGCCAGATCGCTAAGATAGTTGAGGGCTTCCACATCGAGGCGGCCGATATGGTTATAGCGGTCGGTATCGGTCTGGATCCCGAAGACCAGGGCTGTGGCCATGATTGCCAGATCCCGATCGGGGAAATCCAGTTCCAGGTATTTCAGGAACAGGGTGACCAGGGTGCTGGTGGAGCCGGCATCAGGCCTGATCAGGCTAAAATCTGCATCCACCATTTCCTTTGACTCGCCGTGGTGATCTATATGGGCGACGCAGGGCAGCTTGTCGCTTACCTCTTCGATCTTGTTGCTCTGGAAATCGGGCACAATGTAGGCTTCGTATTTATCCAGGCGGAGCTGCTTATCGAAGATCAGCGGGATGTTAAGCCGGTCGATAAAATCCTGGTTCTGGGGCAGGGACAATTTTTTTTCGGCAAAGATATCCGAGTCGATACCATGGTATTTGAGGATCTGCTTGATGGCATAAGCAGAAGCAATGGCATCGGGATCGGGCGAGCCGGGAATATAGATCAGGATCGCTTTGTACCTGGAAACCGCTTCAATGAATTGGGCTGCTTCTTTGTTCATAAAATCATTCAACCTTTTATGGTGATGCTGGCCTTTATAGTATTAACGGGCCGCGAGGACCGCTTCTTTCAGGCGGGTCAGTTTTTCCCGGGCCGTTTCGGCTGTGGGCGCCGGGGCCGACAGGTAGAATTTAACTTTCGGCTCCGTCCCCGAGGGGCGGACGGCAAACCAGGTTCCGTCTTCCATGCTGTAATGGAGTACGGGCGAGCGGGGCAGGGTTAGGGCAAATTCGCGGTTGGCAGTTAAATCCCAGCCCTGGCCTGTGTTGTAGTCCCTTTTTTCCACTATCTTGAAGCCGCCAAATTCAGGAGGCAGATCCCGGTAAGCGGCAACGTGGCGGTCCGCTTCGCTAATATCCTGCAGCTCGACCGTAAAGAGGTCTTCAGCATGATAGCCGTGCCGCGCCTGGATTTGATCCAGGACTTCAAGCAGGTTAAGGTCCTGCTCCTTGTAATGGGCGGTCATTTCGGCGATCAGGTAGGAGGCGATGACCGCATCTTTATCCCGGACAAAGGTCCCGGAGAGGTAGCCGCAGCTTTCCTCGTAGCCGAAAATGAACTGCGGGCTGCCCTGTTCTATAAACTCCTTCATCTTCTCCCCGATATACTTAAAACCGGTTAAGGTTTCAATAACCTGCAGGCCGTATGATTCGGCCACCCGGCGGCCCAGGTTGCCGGTAACGATGGTCTTGATCATGGCCGCATCAGGGGGCAGCTGTTTTTTTTCAGAAAGGCGGCGGCAGATATATTCGATCAGCAGGGCCCCGACCTGGTTGCCGCTTAAGATCACGTAGTTTCCGGACCGGTCCCTGATGGCGGTGCCGACCCGGTCCCCGTCGGGATCGGTGGCCAGGACCAGGTCCGCTGCGCTGCGGCGGGCTTCTTCCAGGGCCATGTCCAGGGCGGCCGGATCTTCGGGGTTGGGGGTCTTGACCGTGCTAAAGCGGTGGTCGGGCCTGCTCTGCTCATCAACCAGATGCAGATCAACGCAGCCGAGCCCGGTTAAAAGTTCGGGGATATAAACCAGGCCGGTGCCGTGCAGGGGTGTAAAGACCACTTTCAGGTTCACGTTGGGCCTGCTCAAAGAAAGGGTCCTGACCTGGTCCAGGTAGACCCGGTCGGCAGCCGGGGCCAGGTATTCCAGCAGGCCTTTTTCCAGGGCCTCTTCAGCGCCCATCGTTTTAACATCGCTAAAAATATCCACTTTTTTTATCGCCTCTACGACATCATCGACCAGGGGGCTTACCGCCTGACCGCCGTCGGGACCGTAAACCTTGTAGCCGTTGTACTGGGGCGGATTATGGCTGGCAGTGATAACCACGCCCGCGGCGCAGCCCAGTTCGCGGGTGGTAAAAGAAAGCATCGGGGTAGGCCTGATATCGCTGAAAAGCAGGGCTTTAATACCGTTGGCGGCCAGGACCAGGGCGGCCATTTCCGCAAACTGATCGGAATAAAGGCGGGTGTCGTAAGCGATGGCCACTTTTTTAGGCTCCTGCCCGGCGGGCAGGCTGTTCAGGTAATCGGCCAGGCCCTGGGTGGCCCGGCTGACGGTATAGGTATTGATGCGGTTCAAACC
>PWFM01000169.1 GCA_003553895.1 Syntrophomonadaceae bacterium
AGCCAGACCTGGTCTGCCGCAGCGGCCATTGCCTGGTTGGCCCGGCCGGAATAATCCCGGAAAACACGGCCCAGGGGGTAATTTGGGACCACGCCCATCCCAACTTCATTGGTAACAACAAGTACATCGGCGGGGCATTTTGCCGCTACTGTAGCCAGTTTATTTATATATCCGAGAGCCTGCTTTCCGGCCGCCTCCAGAAGCGCTTCATCAGCATAGATATCTTCACCCTGTCTAACCGCGCCTTTTCGTTCCAACTCCGAAAGAATCAAGTTGCTAACAAGAAGGGTCAGACAGTCAAGGAGGACCAGTTCACCGCTTCCCGCCTGCCTTTCCAATACCAGGTGAGGCTGTTCCGGCTCTTCCACCGTTTTAAAAATTTCGGGACGCCTTTCTCTGTGGGCGGCAACCCTCTGTTTCATCTCTTCATCTTCTACCCTGGCCGTAGCCAGGTAGATAACCTCTTTACCGCTTTTTAGCGCAAGCTTTTCCGCGAAGGCGCTTTTCCCGCTGCGGGCGCCGCCGGTAATTAAAACCAGGGAACCGCTAATATGATGATCATTCATTATCTGTTCCTCCGTCCGGACAAACAATGTTGTGCAGGTCATCTACAGTATCCAGTGCTTTTGCTCCCTTTTTTACCATGCCCTCCAGTAGATCCCTGGCTTTGCCGCTGTAATCGCGCCGGTCCACGCCCTCCAGGTCAATGATGTATACCGGCTTGCCTTCATCAAGGACTGCTTCCACTTCTTCGAATATAGGCAGGTTGCCTTCGCCAAAGGGAATGGCGGGAACCACAACCACATCGGCTTCGCGCATCATCTGAAGGTGCTCCTCCTTGTGGACACCGTTCATGCTTGTAAAGGGCGGGACAATTACTACCGGCAGGCTGTGAAAATGGGCAAAGCGGCAACCGCTGTCCTGGGCCGATACCGGGCCCACAGAAAGGCGGCAGCCCTTCTGGTTTAGCAATTCAAGGACTGAAAGGGCCTCTTCCCCACCGCCTATAACATGGACCGCCGGACCGCTGCGCGAAAACTCCTCAAGGCTTTTTCCCCTGGTCACGCTTATTTGCAGAACCCCGTGCAGTGGGTGGCGATAGGTCGAAGCCGGCACTCCATAAGATTTTTTGATATTTTCTGGGGTGATGACCTCCTCAGCCCGCCCGGCAGCCATCACCCTGCCGCCGGCCAGTAAAATAAAGCGGTTGAAGTGATGCACGGCCAGGTTTATATCATGGATGGCGGCTATAACGGTCACTTTCTGTTCACGGTTGAGGCGGGCAGCCAGCTCGAGCAGCATAGACTGGTAACCGATATCGAGGTTTGCCGTCGGCTCATCCAGAAGCATGACCTCCGGCTGCTGGCAAACTGCCCGGGCTATGACCACCCTCTGCTTTTCGCCGCCGCTGAGGCTGGCAATAGAACGCCCGGCCAGGTGAGAAACACCGGTCATCTCCATGGCGCGCCGCACAATTTCATAGTCCTGGTGATCTTCTTTTTGAAACCGGCTCAGGTAAGGAAAGCGGCCCATCATAACAATGTCTTCCACTGTAAAATCAAAATCGGCCGCCGTTTCCTGGGGGACTACGGCCATCTTCCGAGCCGCTTCTTTGCTGTCAAACTTATCCAGCTCTTCTCCGTCGAGCAAAATCGAGCCCGCGGTAGGCTTGAGAATCCGGCTGATACAGCGAAGCAGGGTGGACTTCCCGGCCCCATTGGCTCCGAGCAGGGCCACCAGGTCACCCCTCTCCACGGTAAAGCTGGTATCTTCCAAAACCGGTTGCGCATCGTATGAGAGTTTCAGGCCGTGAACGTCAATATTGATTCCCACAGCAGTTTATCCTCCTCCGCCAAAATAACGCAACTTTTTGCGTTTTTTCAGCAAGTAAACAAACATCGGCGCCCCGATCAGGGCGGTAATGATCCCCACCGGCAGCTCTGAAGGAGCTATAACCACCCGGGCCAGGGTGTCGGTGGCAATCAGCAGGGCTCCACCCAGCAAAGCCGAGGCCGGGAGCAAAAACCGGTGATCCGGCCCGGCCACCAGGCGGACAAAGTGAGGGACCACCAGGCCCACAAAACCGATAATGCCACTGGTCGATACCGCCGCTGCCACCAGCAGCGATGAACCGGCCAGTAAGATTTTTTTAACCCGTTCGGTATTAACCCCGAGATGGCTGGCTGTTTCTTCCCCCAGCAGCATAGCATTTAATTCCCGCGAAAAAATGCTTACACATATAAAGCCGGCCAGAGCATAGGGAACCATTACCCTGACCTGATGCCAGGTAGCCCCACCGAGACCGCCCATCATCCAAAAAACGACCATGTGCAGCTTCTCCCCGGCAAAATAAGTAAGCAGCGACACCAGGGCCGATAAAAAAGCGCTGACAGCAATACCCGCCAGAAGCAGGGTCATTACAGGGACGGCCCGCCCGACGCGGGCCATGCTGTAAACCAGCATAATAGTGACAATGCCGCCTCCAAAAGCAAACAGGGGCACCGCCCCGAAGCCACCAACGGCCAGGCTGAAACCGCTGAGCATGGCAAAAACAGCTCCCAGGGCCGCCCCCGATGAAATCCCGATTACATAAGGATCGGCCATCGGGTTACGGAACAACCCCTGGAAAACGGCCCCCGCCACGCCCAGTGAGCTGCCTACGGCCGCAGCGAGCAAAACCCGCGGCAGCCGGATCTGGAGCAGAATATCTTCGTGCACCGCCTGGACACCTATCCCCTCAATTGCAATACCGAGGGGCAGCGCTTCAATAAGGATTGTTAACACATGCCTCCACTCGATGGAAACTGAACCCCAGACCATAGCATTAACCGCAGATACAAGTAAAAGGGCCACCAGGCCGGCCATTAATATTTTTTTCCGCGGGCCGGCCCTACCATCAGCATGGTTTATTCTTCCGCCATAATCAGCCGTCTTAACCTACCTCGCTTACCTTAAAATATATACTGATAATATTGGGGACGGTTCTGTTTATTCCAAAGCAGAATATCCCAACTGTTTAATTATCCCTGCAGTGTTAAAATTTATCCGGATAAAAGAGTTCAGCTGCTTCTTCTATGGCTTCTACTATGCGTGGACCCGGCCGGGCAAAAGTATCATCGGAGATGGCATGTATATTATTGTTTTCAACCGCCGGTACACTTTCCCACCCCGGCCTGCCGGCCATTTCTTCTAAAACCATGCTGGAGGTGCCGTGATAATCGGGGAACAAGATAATATCCGGCTGCCTGTCGGCCACTTCCTCGGCGCTGATCTGAGGATAATTATCCGCCACATCGCCAAAAATATTTTCTCCACCGGCCAGGGAAATTA
>PWFM01000122.1 GCA_003553895.1 Syntrophomonadaceae bacterium
AAAAAGCAAAGCGGGTATTAAATATATGACTGAACATAACAGCTCAAACCATCATAAGCAGGAAAAACAGCTAGAAGAAGAAGTTGTGGGCAAAAATGTTCAGCAGGCCTATCCGCCTCGTAAAAAAATCGGCCTGGTGGCAGGGCCCCTATTTTTTATACTCTGCCTTGTTTTCATACCGGTAACCGAATCTTTTACCTTCCCCATGCGCAGCGCCCTGGCTTCGACAGGCTGGATAGCTCTCTGGTGGCTTACCGAAGCTGTGCCTATACCGGCCACATCGATCCTGCCGTTGATCTTGTTTCCTTTAACCGGGGTAATGGGTTTTGAAAAAACAGCAACCGGTTATGCCGATTCAATCGTATTCCTTTTCCTGGGCGGATTTATGCTGGCCGCAGCCATGCAGCGCTGGAATTTGCACCGCAGGATGGCCCTGACCATTGTCAAAGCCATGGGCCCCCAACCCAATCGGCTCATCTTTGGCTTTATGCTGGCTACGGGATTTTTATCGATGTGGATCAGCAACACGGCCACCTCCATGATGCTTATGCCGGTAGGTTTAGCTGTAATCCTGCAGGTAGCCCGCCTGATCAAAGAGCAAAACCTGGATATTGAAGTGGAAGCCGGCAAGTTCTCTTTCGGTACCGCCCTGATGCTCGGCATCGCCTATTCCGCTTCTGTGGGAGGAATGGGCACCTTGATCGGCACTCCCCCCAACGCCATTTTTGCCTCTGTGGCTGAAGCCACCCTGGATAAAAGTATATCCTTTCTGGATTGGATGGTTTTCGGTGTGCCCCTGTCCATAATCTTTATTGTCTTGATCTGGTATTACCTGATCAAAGTCTTCAAGTTGGACCGGATTAAAGGCCTCAAAGCCGGCAAAGAGGTTATTGAACGGGAAATAGATCAGCTCGGGCCCATAAAAAAAGAGGAAAAAATGGTCCTTATAGTTTTTTCCCTGGTCGCCATGGGTTGGATAACCAGGAGCCTGCTCTTTGAAGAGCTTATACCCGCCCTTACCGATCCCATGATAGCTGTAATCGGGGCCTCTATACTCTTTATCCTCCCTTCCAATTTCAGCAAGGGCGTATTTCTTTTAGACTGGGACACGGCCGTTAAAATACCCTGGGGCATCCTGCTCCTTTTTGGCGGGGGCATTGCCATCGCCACCAGCTTCCAGGAATCGGGCTTGACCGAATGGCTGGGAGGGCAGCTGGCTGTACTGCAGCACACCCCTCCCCTGCTGGTTATTTTCGGTATTTTTGCCCTGGTGGTTTTCCTTTCAAACGTAACATCGAATACCGGAACCGTTTCCATGATCCTGCCTGTCATGATTGCCATGGCCGGAGCTATGACCGTCCATCCCCTTGGTTTCATGATCGTGGCCACTACAGCTGCTTCATTTGCCTTCATCCTGCCCGTAGCCACACCGCCTAATGCCGTGGTTTTTGGCAGTGGCTATATATCAATCGAACAAATGGCCAAAGCAGGTCTGGGCATCACCTTGATCACTATACTTTTAGTTCCCCTGATCATGTATTTTTGGTTGCCCCTGGTCTGGGGTGTTAGCCTTAATTAAGCAGCATATCTATCAAGCATTATGGCCGGGCCAGGTTTTAACACTTCCCTTATCACCTGTCTAAAAGTCCAACCGGGCTGGCCGGCAAATAAAAAACCGGCTAACCATTGGCCGGTTTTTCTAAGCAAACAGCTCATTATCTTTAATTCTGCTTCCAATATCAAGAAGCTTCGCCTTTACACTTATAACCCTGCAAACCACAATGGCGAACCTGGACCTGCGACACTACTAAGTTTAAAATAAGGCCATTTTCTAGTCTATACCCCACTTGAGATCTTCCACGCACATCGGGCATACAGGCCCGTTCACCCGGGCCGCTTCTTTCCTGGATTCAAGAAAAGACCTTAGAACATCACTTGAAACTCCAAGGGTGGCATTTGTTTTTTCTGCTTCTAAAGAATTAAGTTTGGGGCTGGAGGCGAGAACAGTTTTTATTATTACCTCTAAAGCCTTAACAAACGCTTCACCAGGAGCGCCTAAATCTTCGGACCGGCCGATTTTCCAATTGTACATGGCCTGCACCTCCCATTGACCGGATTGCTCTTAAGAGCATCCTTCAAGGTAATCATATTATACCATATACATTTGACTATTTCCTTAATTCGAAATAGGCAAATTAATAATATTTGCCATGCATTTGCTTCCACCTCTCCTCCTTCTTCTTCTCGACCCGGGGCGACAGCTCTTTAGCAGACCAGGTAAAACCCCGGATCACGGCTGCATAAATAATACCTCTTAAGTAATATTTACCTGGACCTAACTGTCGTCAACATGAAAAAATACTTAACTTGATATATTTGTAAAACTAAAGTAAAATTACCAACACAAAGTTTAAGCTACCGGGGCAGGAAGGGAGGCCAGGTTAGATGAATAAAGGGTTACAGACTATTATCCGCACTATTGAAAAAATGATCCAGTTTTTGTTGGTCGATATCTGGCGTATTCCTTCCAGGGGCCTTCCTCCCGCAAAAGGCTTCCTGCTCAACCAGCTTCGTGTTTTAATTTTGGCCGTCCGGGGAGTTAAAGAAGACAAGGTCATGCTCAGGGCCCCGGCTCTTACTTTTTACTCTTTGTTCAGTATTGTCCCGGCGGCAGCGCTGGCCTTTGGCATAGCCCAGGGCTTTGGGCTGGAAAGATACCTGGAAATACAGCTCCAGGCCGCCCTGGTCGGACGGGAAGAAGTTTATTACTGGCTGATGGAACTGACCGAAAGACTGCTTGCTGAAATTCACGGGGGCCCCCTGGCCGTTTTCGGGCTTTTTACCCTGATTTATACCATCAGCATGCTTCTAAACAATATTGAAAAATCTTTCAATGAAATCTGGCAGGTAAACAGGGGTAGGCCTTTAACCCGAAAGATAAGTGATTTCTTTGCCATGATTTTCATCCTTCCCATCTTTTTCATCCTGGCCAGCGCAGCTACGGTCTATATTAACACCCGGATCGAAGAATTGAACGGAGCCCTTCTCGATCCCCTGCTAATGGTTTTGGTCAGGATTGCCCCCTATCTAATTATATGGGCTCTTTTCACCCTTATATACATGGTCATGCCCAATACCAGTGTCCGCTTCACCTCGGCCTTAATCGCCGGTATCATTTCCGGGACAGCTTTCCAGGTGGCCCAGTGGGGCTATATTGCCTTCCAGATCGGCGCCGCCAGGTATGGGGCCATGTATGGTTCTTTTGCCGCCCTGCCTCTGCTCATGCTCTGGATGCACGTGAGCTGGATTATAGTCCTTTTCGG
>PWFM01000092.1 GCA_003553895.1 Syntrophomonadaceae bacterium
TTAAGGTTAGCCTGGGCATACAGCCGCGGTGGGGCCAGCGCAATATCGGTGATTACCGAGGAACACCACTTTAAAGGAAGCATGGCTTATATAAAGCCGGTTAAACAACTGACGGGCCTGCCTGTTTTATGCAAGGATTTTATTGTCGATCAATACCAGGTATATGAAGCAAGAGCTAATGGTGCCGATGCGCTGCTATTGATCGTGGCCATCCTGGAGAAACACCTCCTGAAGTCCCTCCTGGATTTAACCCGCTCTCTTGAAATGGAAGCCCTGGTGGAAGTCCATGACGGTCAGGAATTGGAAACAGCACTTGAAGCCGGTGCCGTGATAGTTGGTATTAACAACCGTGATTTAAAATCTTTCCGGGTGGATCTTGCTACCACCTTGGAACTGGCCGGGTTGGTGCCGGATGATATTTTAATAGTTGGTGAAAGTGGGATTAACTCCCGGGAAGATATTTTGCGGCTGCATGAAGCGGGAGTTAATGCCGCCCTGGTGGGGGAGGTTTTGATCAGGGCCGATAATCCCGAAACAAAACTGAAATCCTTGTTTTTTAACCTGGTTTGAAAGGAGAGAAAAGGGTTAATGTGGATCAAAATATGCGGCATTACATCATTAGAAGCGGCCCAGGTCTGCGCCGAAGTGGGAGTGGATGCAGTGGGATTCGTATTCGCTGAGAGCAGGCGTAAAATTACGGTGGAGGAAGCCGGGAATATAATCAAACGGCTTCCACCGGGTTTAAAGAAGGTCGGTGTGTTTGTTAACGAAATGGAACAAAAAGTAACCTGGATTCAAAACTACCTTGGCCTGGATTTGCTGCAGTTTCACGGAACGGAAGGGCCTTCCTACTGCAGCCGTTTTTCAGGAAAAGCCATAAAAGCTTTCAGAGCCGACCCGGAAAAAGGGTTTATTGATATTAAGGCCTACCGGGGCAAAATCATGGCCTGCCTGATCGACTCTTATCTTCCCGGTCGTCCGGGCGGTACCGGTGAAAGGTGGGACTGGAAGAGTTTTAAACCATTTCAGGCCGATCTCATCCCCTGCTGGTTGATTGCGGCGGGAGGCTTAAACCCCGGTAATGTTTACGAAGCCATGCAGTCGATCCAACCTGATGGCGTTGATGTTAGTTCGGGAGTTGAAAAAGAAGGCGAAAAAGATATTTCCCTAATTAAACAGTTTGTGAGCGAGGTCAGGAGGTGGGAAAATAATGGAATTGCCTGACCGGAACGGATATTTTGGCAGTTTCGGAGGACGTTTTGTTCCGGAAACCTTAATGAGCGCCCTCCAAGAGCTGGATAACAGCTATCAGCATTGTAAGGATGATCCCGGTTACTGGGAAGAGCTCTACTATTATTACAATAATTACAGCGGCAGACCAACACCTCTTTATTATGCCGGCCGGCTTACCGAAAGATACGGGAAAGCAAAAATATACCTGAAACGGGAAGATTTAAACCATACCGGGGCTCATAAAATAAACAATACCCTGGGGCAGGCCTTGCTGGCGAAAAGGATGGGCAAAAGCCGGGTTATCGCCGAAACCGGCGCCGGCCAGCACGGAGTGGCCACCGCTACTGTAGCTACGTTGTTCGGCCTTGAATGTGTTATTTATATGGGTGAGGAAGATATGAAACGCCAGGAGCTTAATGTTTTCAGGATGAAGTTGTTGGGAGCGAAAGTGATCCCGGTTACTTCGGGGAGCAAAACCCTGAAAGATGCCACCAATGAAGCGATGCGGGACTGGGTATCGAACCTGGAAACCACTCATTACATTATCGGTTCGGTTGTCGGCCCCCATCCATATCCGGCCCTGGTGCGAGATTTTCAGGCGGTTATCGGTTCTGAAACCAGGGCACAGCTGCTTGCTGCTACGAGAAAACTACCCGATTACCTGCTTGCCTGTGTGGGCGGAGGCAGTAACGCGATCGGTTTTTTCCATCACTTTTTGGAAGACAGGCAGGTTCAATTGATCGGGATTGAGGCGGGAGGCAGGGATTTTGATCCGGGTAACCATGCCGCAAGTTTAAGCAGCGGCCGTCCGGGAGTTCTGCACGGCAGCCTGAGCTTTCTCCTTCAGGATCAGAACGGACAGGTAAGCCCGGCACATTCTATTTCGGCCGGCCTTGACTACCCCGGGGTTGGGCCTGAGCATGCTTACTTAAAGCAATCCGGGCGGGCGAAATATGCCGCAGTTTCAGATGAGGAAGCTTTACAGGCGTTTGAGCTGCTTGCTGAAAGCGAAGGCATTATTCCCGCCCTGGAAAGCGCTCACGCCCTGGCTTACCTGGAAAAGCTAATGCCTTTGACGACCGGGGAGAATATTGTCGCGGTCTGCCTTTCAGGGCGAGGTGACAAGGATGTGGCCGAGGTCTCATCGGCCTTTTCGGTCGGACAGGAGGTTGAAAAAATATGAATGCTATAGATCATAAATTTGCCCTGCTAAAAACCGGACAGCGGAAAGGAATCATTACTTATCTTACGGCAGGCGATCCCGACCTGCAGGCAACCGAAGCTATTGTTCTGGAAATGGCCTGCAGGGGTGTTGATATGGTGGAACTGGGAGTGCCGTTTTCCGACCCGGTGGCTGATGGCCCCGTGATCCAGGCTGCCTCAAAGCGGTCTCTCGAAAAAGGGGTTACCCTTGATGGGGTGTTAAAGCTGGTGGGAAATTTGAAATCCAGGATAGAGATACCGCTTTTATTGATGAGCTATTATAACCCAATATTTTGTTACGGTCTCACCAAATTTATTGAATCTGCTTCATGCAGCGGCGTGGATGGGGTGATCGTTCCCGACCTGCCCCTGGAAGAAAGTGAAACTTTTTCCCGGGACCTTAAAAAAGCCGGAATCCATTTGATTTATTTTTTGGCTCCCACCAGTTCTGATGAGCGCATTAAAGCGACGGTTAAGCGGGCCGGCGGCTTTATCTACTGTGTTTCTGTGGCCGGGGTTACCGGGGCCAGGGACGATATACCTGCGCAGGCGCATAAACTGTTAAAGAAGGTGAGTTCAATGACGGAGGTCCCTCTGGCCCTTGGTTTTGGGATTTCCAGTCCGGAACAAGTTAAATCGATCGGTAAGCGTGGCAGTGCAGTAATTATCGGCAGCGCTATTATGAAGTTGGTTGAGCAGGGAGGGGGCAGGGAAGAAATTACCCGCCGGGTTGGGACTTTTTTAGAAGAATTTAATTAAAAACCAGGGTTTAGTAGAAAGGGACGGCCTGGCGGACCTTGCTTGTCTACGGTGATAATCGTGTCTTTATAGCCGGCGCAGCTTAACTGCTTAATGATTGCTGGAGGTGCTTGAACTTGAAAACAAGCGCATGAAAAATGACAACAAGCCCGCCCGTGAATTATTCAGGTTGTCAGCAAAGGTTGAAAGGTTTACTCACAGGGCGGGCCTGGGTCATAACTGGTATTTTTTTAGGTTTTTAGAATGGCCCTGCTTATTATTGCCCGCAGATTTTCAAGATGGAATAGATGTAAATTTTACTGGCATTTATGATCTCCTCAACAGGGCAGTATTCTTCTTCCGAATGGGCGGAAGAAAGGTGCCCCGGACCCAGGACTACCGTTTCAATACCGCCATCCCTGCTCAGGATCGAACCGTCGGTCCAGGCCGGGAAATAAGAGGTTTTGTGCCTGTTAATGACTTTGTCCGAAGCTTCTTTAAGGATATTAACCAGGGGCGAGCTTTCTTCGCATACCAGTGGAGGGAACTGGATGCCCATGTCGTCATCTATAACTGTTACTTCTGCGTCCAGTTCGGGGTCATTTTCTTTTAAACTGCTGATGATAGCTTCGATTTCCCGGACCGCCCCTTCCTGGCTTTCGTCGGGAAGCCATCTTCGGTCCATCTGCAGGATACAGTCCCCGGCTACGGTGCTGGGCTGGGTTCCGCCCTTGATGTAGCCCAGGTTCAAGTGGGAAGGCCCGGTGATAGGATGGCTCTTTTTCTTAATTTCCGGTTTCAATTTTGTGATGATTTCAGTAATGATGGCGCCGGCTTTTTCGATGGCGTTGATCCCTTTTTCCGGGGTCCCTCCGTGGGCATATTTACCATTTACTTTTACTTCGATCCAGATCAGGCCTCTGTGGCCGTTGTGGATCTCCAGCTCTGTCGGTTCACCGACGATAGCGTAACGGGTTAACGGGCCGTTTTTGGCGATATAGTCAGCGCCCCTGTAGTTTCTTTCTTCATCTATTACTCCGGCAAAATAAGCCCTGCCTTCAAGAGGAATTCCAGCGCTTTTTATCGCTGTTAGGGCTCCGACCATGGCGGCAAGGGCCCCTTTCATGTCTACAGCGCCCCTGCCGTAAATATTACCGTTTTTAATTTCGCCGCTGAAGGGATCTACAGACATATTTTTGACGTCCACCGTATCCATGTGGCCTTCAAGCATTAGGGTTTTTTCATTGTCCCTGCCGGGGCCATGCCAGGCAATAACGTTTTTCCTTTCGCCAACTACAGGTACATGCTCTGTTTCAAATCCTTCTTCAGCCAGGTATTTGTAGAGGTAAGCGGAAATATCTTTTTCCGGTTCCGCAAGGCCATGGTAACTGGGGATGGCAATCAAGTTTTTGGTGAGGTCGATAATTTTGTTTTCGTCAAGATGTTCCAGAGCTTTTTGGTAGCTGTTTGTAAGCATTGATTGTGATCTCCTCCAGGATAGTAAAGCCCCGGCCGGCTTGAGCAACAGCCGGGGCTTTATAGTTAACTCCGGTCAGTTTTTAAAACGGCCCTAATTGAATAATCTGGGCAATGCTGACCAGGATAATTCCGGCGATAATCCAGACTGCCAGGCACGGCAGGAACCATTTGGCCCATTTATCCCACATTACTCCGGCCAGGCCCAGCCCGGCCATGAAAAAGCCTGATGTAGGCGACCAAACATTGGTGAAACCGTCACCCAGCTGGTAGGCAATTACTGCAGTCTGGCGGGTGACTCCGACCAGGTCTGATAAGGGCGCCATGATCGGCATGGTCAGCGCTGCCTGCCCGCTTCCGGAAGGCACGATAATATTGAGCAAGATCTGGAAGAAATACATGCCGGCAGCGGAAAGGTAGGCGGGAAAGCCCTGAAGAGCATTAGACATACCGAAAAGGACGGTGTCAATAATGAAGCCTTCTTCCAGGACCACCAGGATCGCCCTGGCAATCCCTACAATCAGGGCAGCCATAGTTAATTCCTTGGCTCCAATTACAAAACCGTCGGCGATGTCATTGGCCGAAAGCCTGCCGACTATACCGGCAACAATACCCATGCCGAGGAAAAGGGCCGCTATTTCGAGGATATACCAGCCCTCACTGATTACTCCCCAGGCCAGCAAGCCAAAGAAGATCAGGACCACAACTAAAACAGCCTTATGCTTACCTTCCAGCCCTTTAACTTCTTCGTTGTTATTGACCAGGCTTTCCTTTTTTTTCAGGTCTTCCTCATACACGGGGCTCAGTTTCGGGTTCTTTTTAACCCTGTTAGCGTGCAGATAAACAAATGCGATTCCGATCAGGGTGATAATAGCCCATACGATAATCCGGTATCCCAGCCCGGAAAACAGGGGCAGTTCTGCTATACCCTGGGCCACCCCCACGGTAAAGGGGTTCATGAAGGCCCCGGCAAATCCTGCGCCGGCTCCGATCAGGACTATTCCGGCTCCGGTTAGGGAATCGAATCCCAGGGCAAGGCAGAGCATCACCATGATGGGAATGAAAGGCAGGAATTCTTCGATTAACCCCAATAGTCCGGCTCCGAGGGCAAAAACCAGCATCATGACCGGGATGATCAGCTGCTCTTTGCCTTTGAGGGTTTTGGTTAACGAATTGATGCCTCTGTGTATGGCTCCGGTCTTATTGATTATGCCAAAAGCTCCGCCGACAATAAATATGAAAAAGACAATTAACTGCACTTCACCCAGGCCTTTGGGAATCGACTGGAGAATTTCAAAAGGCCCGACCGGGTTTCTTTCCACGACCTGGTATGAGCCGGGATCCACTACCGTTCTGCCTTCAACTTCCACCCGGTCGTACTCTCCCGGTGTGGCAATATAAGTAAAGATAGCAGCAACAATGATAACCGCAAAGAGGAGAACCAGGACATGAGGAAATTTAAATTTGCTTTTCTTGGTTGTTTCCGGTGTGTTGGCCAGCAAAGTGTATACCTCCTTCGTTCTGTGTAGTTATTCGAAAACTATAAGTTAAGTTTTCGTGCTGCAAAACTGCTCAAAACTCACTCATTCAGGCCTTCGTTCCGACAAACTACTCTGCAATTAGCTTTGATTTGGCTGAAATGGTGATCACCCGGTAAAAGGCCAGGACCTGTTTTACCGCAGAAGAGAAAGGATCCGGCCGCTTAAGTTCGATCGCTTCCAATACTGGCGGTATGGTTGAGAAAGTTACCGGCCAAACCTGATCACCCTGCCGTTATCACCCCCATTATAATTGCTGTTTTTGACAACCGCTTTGCCTCCCACAAGGACATGTTCAATACCCCGGGGAGGGGTTTCCGGGTTTTCATAGCCGGATTGATCCATTACGGTGTCATAATTGAAAATAACCAGATCGGCGTCATAACCTTGAGCCACCCTGCCTTTATCAGGTAACCCCAACCTTTCGGCAGGAAGCAAGGTCATTTTTTTGATTGCTTCGACCAGGTCAAGTTGTTTTTCATCGCGGACATACTTGCCGAGGACGCGGGGAAAAGCGCCTGTTCCCCGGGGGTGGCCCTGGCCGGAACGCAGAAATCCGTCGCTGGCGATCATGATCCGGGGGTGCTTTATAGCCTCTGTTACCTCGGCGTCATTCATTACAAAAGCCACCAGCAGGGTCTCCGGGGCCTGCCTGCGCAGCTCCCGGAAAATACTTTCCGTGCACCTTTGTCCCCGGTACTTGCCTTCAGCTACCAGCAGGGAGTCATATGATTTGTTCCACTTTTCAAAGCAGCCTTCATCAAAGACGGGGCTGCCGATCATGGTGCTGAAAGCGTTGTAGGGATAGACATCGGCCGAGACGTCCACCCCGTCTGCATAGGCGGCGTCAAACATATCCAGGGCTGAAGACATCTGGCCAAAGGCGTTACAGCTCCCGATATGTGAAACCTGGACCGGCACTGCAGTTTCACGGGCCAGGATAATTAATTCCGCCAGGGCTTCCAGGGAACGCCTGGCGTCGTAACGATAATGAACGGAGATCAGCCGGCCGGGGTAGTCCCGGACCAGGCTGCCCAACCAGAGCATTTCTTCAGTGCTGATCCCGGGTGCGTATTCCAGGCCTAAAGAAACCCCGCAGGCTCCTTGATCCAGGTTTTTTCTGATCAATGGCGCCAGTTCCAGGAATTCGGAGTGGTTTATGGGCCTGTCGAGCTCATGGCCATACTGTTCCCTGATATATCCGTAACCGGTGTATCCAATGTAGTTAACCGGAATGCCGCTTGCTTCCAGCAAATCAAGATACGCGCCGGCGTCCTGCTTGCAAGTATTTAAACCGCAATTGCCGCCGACGGCAGTGGTGACTCCCATCCCGGCCATATATTCTAACATCTCCAGGTTTGCGGTATTGTTTTCTACTTCGCTTTCATGCATATGAATATCAATAAAGCCAGGGGTTATTATCAACCCACTGGCTTCTAAAACTTCACTGGCCTCTACTTCCTGTTCTGAAACAAGATTAATGGTATGGCCTTTTATGCCGATATTAGCTGTAATCCGGCCAAGAACCGGATCTATAATTGTGCCGCCCTTGATCAGGAGATCCAACATCTGTAGTGGCTCCCTTCGCTTTTCAGTTTATTTTGCCCTTTCTATCCCCTTATCCTTAAATATATGTTCGTATAGTGAACACTAAGTTCTTTATTGGAACATAAATAATCCTAACACAACTGGCATAAGATTGCAAGCTTTGTTGAGAGTTTTAAATTAATTCTGTATATGCCTGGCCTAACTGAAATCAACCCTGCAGGGGAAATTTTGCGATTGAGCTGGGCCCGGGGGAGGTTTAATTTGTTTTGGGGTAAAAAATGATCTGGCGAAAAAGGCAACAGCCATCATGGCGGGTCTGTTTAATCAGGCCATAAGGTTTTTTGCCGCAGGCCGGAGAAAGAAGTGAAGATGCATTTATCTTTTAGGGTAAGCCTAGATCATAAACCTGGCTATTTCGTCTTTATATGTAAAGAGCATTTCCTTGAACTCTTCTATTTTTTCTTTGTAGTTTTCATTTTTTAAAAAGGAGATGGCAACACAGCTCCTGACGCTGCCGTCCGGACTTGGAATAGGAATGCCTACGCCGACGGCATAGCGAAATGTTTCTTCGTCGCTGACCACGTAACCCTGTTTTTTTATTTTATCATATTCACTTAAAATCTCCGCTTTTTCGGTCAGGGTGTTCAAGCAGACTTTTTCAAACCTGACTTGATCAAGTAATTGACTGACCCTTTCCCGGTCATAATAGGCCATCAGGCATTTTCCGTAACAGCCCCTGTTCATAGGGTAGACCAGTCCCGGCCGGTAATTCATCTTAAGAGGTTGATCAACTTCAATTTCGTAAAGCGAGATCACTTGTTCGCCTTCCCTTACCGCTATCCCGACTGATTCCTGCGACTCATGCGATATTTTGTCGAGAATGGGAAAAATATTATCTCCGAACTTAAAGTTGTGCAGGTAAACAGATCCCATTTCATAAGCCATCGGCCCCAGTTTATAAGTTTTGTTCCTCTCGGTTTTGATAACCAGGCTATATTCTTCCATTTTTTTCAGGATCCGGTGTAAAGTAGTCCTGTTGATCCCGGTCATGCTGGCCAGTTCGGTTATTTTATATTCGTGCGGTTCCCGGCAAAGCTGTTTAAAAATCTTCGCTGCCTTATCAATACTGGTTACCGATTCGCTATCTTTTGCCATATATAACCCCCCAATTATTGGCTGAAACCAGTTTAACATATTATCAGCATTAATGTATTATTGTTTTTAAAAATTCGTTTTTAAAGATATTAACCCGGCTGTTCACATTATATTTTGACTGCTTCCTCCATAAAATATATACTTGTGGTTAAGAAAAGGCTTATCAATACAGTGAAGTCTGCGTCGTTTTTTTACGGGTGGCTGCTAATGAAAAGACATACCATTGAGCATAAAGGCCGGGTAATTCCTTTTGTGCTCCAAAGAAAGAATGTTAAAAATATAAATTTAAGGGTTTGTCAGGATGCTTCAGTGATGGTGTCAGCTCCTGAAAAAGTTCCCTATGATTATATAGAGCAGTTTGTCCAAAAAAAAGCGGCCTGGATCTTAACCAGTATCTACAAGGTAGAACAAAAGAAACTCTTAACCCGGGAAAAGGATTATAAGAGCGGGGAAATAATCGATTATCTTGGCCGGCAGTACCGGCTAGCAGTTTATCCTGTTTCCGGCAAGGAGGAAGCCTGCTTGAACCGGGGAAATCTTTACCTGCGGGTCCATGATATTAATGATGTTTCCAGAAAAGAAGCGCTGCTCAGCTCCTGGATCAGGGAGCAGGCCGGGATTGTTTTTCATGATTCCCTCGATCGAATGCTGGCCCTGGTTAACAGCCATTTTGCAGTAGACCGGCCGAAAATCACCATCAGGGATATGAAAACCAGGTGGGGATCCTGTTCCTGGAACCGGCAGAAGATAACTTTAAATTCCAGGTTGATCCATTTTCCCCGGGAGCAGATCGATTACGTGGTTTTGCATGAGCTGGCCCATTTTATTCACCAAAAACATGACCGGGCCTTCTATGCTTTTTTATCGCTTTTAATGCCGGACTGGAAAAGCAGAAGGAAAAGCCTGAGGGGGGAAAGTGATAAGCAAGTTTAAGAATTAAACCAGATTTTTCCACTTTTAGGGTTGGCGAATCAACTTGTATAAGGGAGGAATTGATTATGGGTAAACTGTTGTGGGAACCTTCCAGGGGAATAATAAAGAATTCTAACATGACTGCCTTTATAGACGAAGTCAATAAACAATACAACAAAAAGATCACCAATTATGAAGAGCTCTATGACTGGTCGGTTACAGCTTTAAATGATTTTTGGGCCTCTTTTTGGGATTATGCAGGGATCAAGGCAACAAAGGATTATGATTTTGTCGTTGATGATCCTGAGAAAATGCCCGGCGCCAGGTGGTTCTCTGGAGCCAAACTTAATTATGCTGAGAACCTGCTCAGATACAGAGATGACCGTCCTGCCCTGATATTTAAAGGAGAAACCCAAAAAACTTCCAGGATGAGTTATGCCGAGCTTTATGATCATGTTGCCCGTCTGGCCAAGTCGCTTCGCCAGATTGGAGTTCAGCCGGGCGACCGGGTAGCAGCTTATATGCCGAATACAATGGAGACCATTATTTGTATGCTTGCCGCGACCAGCATCGGCGCCACCTGGTCTTCGTGCGCCACTGATGTCGGTCAGGAAGCGGCCTATGATCGGCTGAGCCAGATAGAACCGAAAATTTTATTTACAGCTGACAAATATTTTTATAAAGGGAAGTCTTTTGAGGCTTTAGCCAAAGCTGCCGGCATAGCAGAGAGAATGCCGTCTGTGCAAAAAATTATTGTCGCCTCATACCTGGGAGAAAAGGTTGATATCAGCCATGTGCCCAATGCAATCCATTATGAAGACTTTTTATCTGAAGAAAAAGGGCTTGAAATCCAGTTTGAACAAATGCCGTTTGACCACCCTTTGTACATCATGTTTTCTTCAGGCACAACCGGCAAACCCAAGTGCATGGTCCAGGGGGCCGGGGGCATCCTGATTAATCATTTAAAAGAGCTGATCCTGCATTCTGACCTCAAGCGTGAAGATATTATCTTCTATATTACTACCTGCAGCTGGATGATGTGGAACTGGATGGTGAGCGCGCTGGCTGTCGGGAGCACCCTGGTTCTATATGACGGCAACCCCGGCTATCCCGACAGCGGAGCCATGTGGCAGTTAATCCAGGATGAAAAGGTAACCTTTTTTGGCTGCAGCGCCAGTTATATTAATTTTATCAGCAGCGAAGGGTTAAAACCCGGGGCCGATTATGACCTGTCGGCTTTAAAGCAGATCTCGCAAACCGGTTCGCCGCTTTCCGCCGAGGGCTTTGCGTATGTTTACGATCATGTTAAAAAAAACCTGTGGTTTAATTCTATTTCTGGAGGCACTGATATTAACGGTTGTTTCTGCGCCGGCAACCCGCTCAGCCCGGTTTATGCCGGCCAACTGCAGGGTCCCGCTTTGGCTATGAAGATAAATGTTTATGATCAAGCCGGAAACCCGGTATCTGATCAACAGGGAGAACTGGTTTGTGAAGCAGCTGCGCCTTCCATGCCCCTTTATTTTTGGAACGATCCAGATGGCCGTAAATACCGGGAAGCTTATTTTGATGTTTATCCCGGGGTGTGGCGGCATGGTGACTATGTCATTCGCCACAGCGATACCGGAGGGTTTACTTTTTACGGGCGTTCCGATTCGGTATTAAAACCTTCCGGAGTGCGGATCGGCACTGCAGAAATCTATAACCAGGTTGAGAACTTAGATGAAATAGAGGATAGCCTGGCTATAGGACAATACTGGCATGGTGACCAGCGAGTCCTGTTATTTGTTAAACTTGCCGGGGGGATTAGTTTAACCGAAGATTTGAAGCAAAAAATTAAAAAAACTCTGCGCGAGAAAGCTTCACCCAGGCATGTGCCTGCTGTCATAATGGAGGCGCCGGATATCCCTCGCACTTTGAACATGAAAAAGGTAGAGAGCGCTGTAACCAATATTATTAATGGCAGGCCGGTAACAAACAGAGATGCCCTGGCTAACCCTGAATGTTTAAACTTTTACGAGAGCGCCGCTAAAGAGCTTAATAGATGATGTTGCGCTATCTATTTTATACTAGAGCTGTCGATTTTTGTTAAGGCGATAGGGTTTATTGTTTTTGAGAGGAGAAATATTTGTATGGCGGTTCCTAAAAAGTTGAAGTTTTGTGTTAATAACGAGTGGAGGGAAACCGGGTCCGGACAGTACATGGATATCACCAACAGCAGTAGCGGAGAAATCATGGCCCGGGCCCCCCGGTGTAGTGAACAGGAGGTAAACCAGGCAGTGGAGGCGGCAAAAAGAGCTTTTCCGGGCTGGTCATCGACGCCTGTGCAGCAAAGAGCCGATTTAATGTTTAAGTTCAAAGCAAAGCTGGAAGAAAACCTCGATGAACTGGCTACCATGGTGGCGACAGAACACGGTAAGAACATGGCAGAATCTAGGGGAGATGTGATCAAGGCCATGGAAGTAGTCGAACTGGCCTGCTCAACTCCTTATTTAATGCAGGGTGATTCATTGATGAATGTTTCCGAAGGCCATGACACAGTGATGTACCGGGAACCGGTCGGAGTTTTTGCCGGTATCGTCCCCATGAACTTCCCGGCCATGATCCCTTTTGGTTGGATGATTCCTCTTTGTATTACTACGGGCAATACCTTTGTGCTTAAAGCCGCCAGCCAGGTTCCCCAGACCGGTATGAGAATGCTCGAATTGTTAATAGAAGCGGGAATGCCTGCAGGGGTGGTGAACCTGGTTACCTGCAGCCGCAGCGAAGCGGAGCTTCTTTTGAAGCATCCTGATGTAAACGGAATATCCTATGTCGGTTCCAGTTCGGTAGGCAGGCATATTTACAGCACTGCAGCAGCTCACGGCAAGCGCGTTCAGGTTCTCGGCGAAGCGAAAAACCACGCCCTGGTTTTAAAAGACGCAATCCTGGAAAGAGTGGCTTTAGGGGTAAGGAATTCTGCTTTTGGCTGTGCCGGACAGCGCTGCATGGCCCTGCCCGTGGTTTGCGTTGAAGAAGATATTGCCGATACGCTGGTTGCCCACCTGGTCAAAGCGGCAAAAGAACTTAAAATCGGCCCGGCATATGATCCCCATACTGATCTGGGCCCGGTTATTTCAGCCGAACACAAAGAAAAAGTTTTGGCCTGGATAGCTAAAGGCCTGGAAGAAGGGGGTGAGCCGGCCCTGGATGGCAGAGATGTAGAAGTAAAAGGATTTGAAAATGGCTTTTACCTGGGGCCGACGATCCTCGATCACGTCAAACCGGGAATGAGTGTTGGAGAAGATGAAATCTTCGGCCCGGTGCTGTGCGTAAAAAGAGTCAAAGATTTTGAAGATGGCCTGCAAATTATGAACAGCAGCCCTTATGCCAACGGATCCTGTATTTTTACTCAGAATGGCTATTATGCCCGGGAGTTTACCTGCAGGACCCATGCCGGCATGGTTGGTGTGAATGTAGGCATCCCGGTGCCGGTTTCTTATTTCCCTTTTTCCGGTCATAAGGGGTCTTTCTTTGGCGATCTCCATGTCATGGGCAAGGATGGGGTGGCCTTCTACACGGAGGCAAAATGCGTTACTTCCCGCTGGTTTACCGAAGAAGATCGCAAAGATACCAGGGTAGGGACCTGGGAAGGGACTATTCACAGGGAATAGGCTTTTTTTTGGAAAGAAGGGGATGCATAGTAGATGCACACCCATGCAACAAAAAATAAAGTGTGGTTTATTTGAAGCAAACTGAACCTGAGCATTGCAGAGATTTAAAATAACAGCAATAAGACAAGAAAAAGGAGGAGCTATATGTATAAAGTTGCTTCCCTGCAGCTGGAAATCAATGACCGGCAGCGCAAGCAGGACCGGATTAATTATGCTTTGGAACAGATGGAACTGTCCAGGGCTGCGGACTTGATCCTGCTTCCGGAAATCTGGAATACCGGATATTTTAATTTTGATCTTTACCAGGAGGAAAGTGAAACCTTAGATGGATTAACCGTCAATGCCGTTGCAGAAAAAGCGCGAGAAATTAACTCCTTTGTTTTTTCCGGCAGTTTCGTGGAAAACAGGGAAGGCAAACTTTACAATACCAGCGTTTTGCTGGACAACCACGGCAAAATTATTGGCGTTTACCGGAAGATCCACCTGTTTGGTTATGGATCCCGGGAAAAAGAATTGCTGACCCCTGGTGAAGAAGCGGTGGTGGTCAATACCGAACTCGGCGCCCTGGGTTTGTCGACCTGTTACGACCTGCGCTTTCCTGAATTATACCGCCATATGCTTGATTCGGGAGCGGAAATATTCCTGGTCACCTCCGGTTGGCCTTTTCCGCGCTGGGCCAACTGGATCGCTTTAAACCAGGTCCGGGCCATGGAAAATGTTTGTTACCTGGTTTCCTGCAACTGCGCCGGTATAAACAGGGGCATTACATACCTGGGGCACAGCTGTATAGTGGACCCCAGGGGCATAATCAGGTCCGGCAGTAATGAAGAACCCTGTATCGTTTCAGGTACTATCGATCTGGAAAGGGTTCACCAGATCAGGAACAGCTTTTCCCTGTTGAAAGACCGGACCCTGAAATTTATGGGCTGAGATTGATCAATAATGCTTTATCATAAACAAAATAACTGCTTCGACCCCGCGTATGGGGAGTACTCCATCAGCAGGTCAAATGCTTGCTATACAGTTAGTACAGTTTGCAGGATGCTCTTATATACGCGGGGTCTGTTGCTTTTTTAACAAGTTGATGATAGCATACTATTGAA
>PWFM01000004.1 GCA_003553895.1 Syntrophomonadaceae bacterium
TAAAATGCAAATAAATGGGAATTTATGTGATTGACATTTATAACAGAATATTGATATACTTTACCTGGCTAAATAATAAATACCCAAAAAGATAAATACCCATAAGGGGGACGGGCCTCTGGCAGGATCCTGCATGTGGCGGGGTAAAAAAGCAATAAACGAGCTTATCGCTTTTAATTTTATTTTAGATTTAAGGACTGAGAGATCATTGCTGAAAAGTGATTAGTCTGAAGTCCTTTTTTATTGTTTTTTAGGTTAAGTTTGTTTGACTGGATTGGCCTAATCTTTAAATGTTTTGCTTCAGTAGCGTTGGTATTACCATCATAACTAAAGGAGATGTTTTTAATGAAATTCAGCGGTCTTACTATTTCGGTTCCTAAAGAGATTTTGGCCGGTGAGAGAAGAGTGGCTGCGATTCCCCAAACAGTAGAACAATGCGTGAAGGCCGGTGCTAAAGTGCTGGTGGAGTCAGGAGCCGGAATCAAGTCTTATTTTCACGATCAAGATTATATTCAGGCAGGCGCAGAAATTGTTACCAACACTGAAGAACTATATAAAAACGCTGATGTTATTCTCAAAGTAAAGGAACCCCAGAATAACCCGGAACTGGATAAGCATGAAGTTGAATTAATGCCGGAAGGAAGCATTTTGATTTCCTTTTTGCATCCGGCAAACCCTTCCAACCATGACATGGTTAAAATGCTGGCAAGCAGTGGTATTACCAGCTTCACCCTCGATAGCATTCCCAGGATTTCCAGGGCGCAGCATCTGGACACCTTGACTTCTATGAGCACAGTGGCCGGTTATAAATCGGTTATCATTGCCGCCCATAATCTTTCCCGCTTTATTCCGATGATGCCTACCAGCGCCGGAGTGCTCCAACCCGCCCAGGTCCTGGTCATTGGCGTAGGTGTGGCCGGACTGCAGGCGATCGCTACCGCAAAAAGACTGGGAGCCAAAGTGAAAACCCTTGATATCAGACCGGAAGCCAACGAACAGGCCCGGAGTTTAGGCGCTGAACCGATTGCCTTCGATCTTCCCGAAGGTTTGGGCACCGGCGAAGGGGGGTATGCAAAACGCCTGCCCGAAGAGTGGTATGAAAAAGAAAGGGAGATCCTGGCCCCTCATGTGAAGGAAGCTGACGCAGTTATCCTGGCTGCTTTGATACCGGGAGAGCAAGCGCCTGTTCTGGTTGATAAAGCAATGGTGGAAATGATGAACAAGGGTTCCGTCATAATAGATATCTCAATTGACCAGGGAGGAAACTGTGAACTGAGCCGGGCCGGTGAAGAGTTTGATTACGATGGCATCTATATTAGCGCTCTCCTTAATATTCCGGCCTACCTGCCTATTGATTCTTCCAGGATGTTTGCTCAAAACACTTACAATTACCTCAACTACCTGATCGATGAAGGACAGCTGAAATTTGACCTGGAAGATGAAGTGATCAGGGAGTCCCTGGTTACCAAAGACTACAAAGTTGTTCATGAAGGAACTTTAAAGGCAATGGAACAATAAAGTCCAGTCAGGGTGTTATTAAATGGTAAGGAGGTCGTAAATTATGTCGCCAACCATACTTATTTTTTTGGTGGTGTGCGCTGTGCTGGGTTACCGCGTTATTTCGGCTGTGCCTTCATTACTGCACACACCGCTGATGTCTGGCATGAATGCCCTCTCGGGAATCACAGTTTTGGGCTCTATTGCCATATATGCCGCCGCCCCGCCGGGTGTCAGAAGCCTGGCCGCGGCGGCTTTAATTTTAGCCATGATTAATGTAGCCGGCGGTTTTCTGGTTACGGATCGGATGCTGCGCATGTTTAAGCACGAAGAAAAGGAAAAGGTTGAGGGGTGATGATCACTTTGCTGGAATATATAATCCCAATTATACTAACCATTGGATTTCTAATCGGCATTCGGCTTATGCAATCCCCGCGCACTGCTTTGTGGGGTAACCGCCTGGGTACTCTTTCTATGGCCCTGGCAATTATTTATGCCTTCCTGGAGATGGGGATGATTGACTCCCTGGCCTGGCTCTACATTTTTATTGGCGGTATTCTGGGTATCTTATTAGCCCGCCAGGTAAAAATGATCCAGATGCCCCAGATTGTAGCCCTTTTTAACGGCCTTGGCGGGGGTGCTTCCGCCCTGGTGGCCGGAACGGTTATGGCTGTGGAAGCGGGAACGGAGTTATGGCTTTTCTGGTTCACGGCAGCGCTGGCTCTCGGCATCGGAACCCTTACTTTTAGCGGCAGCATTATAGCCGCTCTTAAATTACAGGGGCTGGTTTCCCAGAAACCAGTATTTTTGAGAGGGCATGGCATAATCCTGCGCCTGTTACTGGTTTTGGGAGCTGTGTTGGTAATCGGGTTGTTTTATTTACAGGCTCCTGTTTACCAGCTGACTATACTGGCCGTATTTGCTGTTTACGGTTTATTAATGGCTGTTCGAATCGGCGGGGCGGATATGCCGGTTATTATATCATTCCTTAATTCCTTATCAGGTGTAGCTGCCGCAGTAAGCGGCCTGGCGGTAGGCAACTTCTTACTGGCCGGTGTTGGATCGCTGGTTGGTGTTGCCGGTATGATCTTAACCCAGCTGATGTGCCGGGCTATGAACAGGAACTTGCCGGCAGTCCTGGGCGGGTTTAAAACCGGGACTGCTCCTGAGAAAGGGAAAGTAGCCGCTGAAAAAGAGATGGCCGGAACAGATGCCGGCGATGCGCCGGGTCTTGATTCCGGGGTTGAGCCGGAAGGGGCTTTGCTGCCTGAAATGAAGGCTCCCGCCCTTCTGCGGGAAGCAAGCAGGGTGATCATCATCCCCGGTTACGGGATGGCTCTGGCCCAGGCCCAGCAACCGGTTAAAGCCTTGATCGATACCCTGGAGCAGGACGGCAAGGAAGTGAAGGTAGCCATTCACCCTGTGGCGGGCCGGATGCCGGGTCATATGAATGTGCTTTTAGCCGAAGTGGGCGTGGATTACGAGAAGCTTTACGAGATGGATGCGATCAACCCTGAGTTTTCGGATACCGACGTGGTGGTTGTAGTGGGGGCCAGCGACGTGATCAACCCTGCGGCCACGACGGCGGAAGGCACGCCTATTTACGGTATGCCCGTGCTGCATGCTTCGGAAGCGAAAGCGGTTGTAGTCTGCAACCTTGATGACAAACCGGGCTACTCAGGCGTCGACAACACCCTCTATGGACGGGAGCATGTGCTGACTATCTGGGGAGACGCCTCGGAAACCGTGCCCAAACTTCTGGCCAATTACCGTGATCTTACCTGAGAATAGA
>PWFM01000179.1 GCA_003553895.1 Syntrophomonadaceae bacterium
AAGTTATTTCCAGCTCCGGGGTGACAAATATTCCTTCCGCTCCAGCCTTTTTTTCAATCAAATCAAACCCTTGCTGCGGACCAAGGATAAAGGCAACAGTGGATAAAACGTCCGCTGCCATGGTCGTATCGGCTACTACGGTCACGCTGGCCAGTTCTTCGGCCGGCATTCCGGTCCTGGCATCGAGGATATGGGGATATTTAACACCTTCTTCTTCAAAAAAACGTTCATAATCACCCGAGGTGTCCACAGCCTTGTTTTCAAGAGGAAGCACAGCAATCATATCCATCTCATCCCTGGGGTTCCTGACCCCGATTCGCCAGGGGTCGCCATCGGGCCTGGTTCCCAGCAAACCGATATCCCCGGCATTAACATAGGCATTTTCCACTCCTTCTTCTTGAAGAATTTCCAGGGCCTGATCAACAATAAATCCCTTGGCAATACCGCCCAGTTCCAGGCCCATACCCGGCAGGGGCAAATATACAGTCTGTTCCTCCTGGTCCAACTCCACCAGCCCGTAATTAACAAGCTGAAGAGTATCTTCTATTTCTCCCGGCTCAGGAAGGCGGTAATCTTGATCGGAAAAAAACCCCCACAGGTCGGTCAGGGGCGCTACGGTCGGATCAAAAGCGCCTTCGCTTAGTTCGGCATACTCAATGGCTTCTTTGATTACAAAAAATACTTCGGGGCTTACTTTGACCGGTTTCTGGCCGGCATTATCATTTATGTTAGAGATGTCGCTTTCCGGTACGCTCCTGCTGAACAGTTTTTCTAGCCTTTCAATTTCGTCAAAAACCCGATCGCTGATCTCTTCTGCGTCCCTCGCTCCCCGAGCCTGAAACCTTAATTCAGCTACTGTATCCATGGTCAGGCGGGTGTAGGTAAAGGTGTTAACATCATAAAATGTCCGGCTAATAAAATAACCTAAAAGCAGGAGCAGAATAAACAGCGGTATGACATAAGCCGGTTTTAGATATCTGGAAAACCGGCTGTTTGCATTGCCTGCCGGCGTTGAATTTCTTGTATCTGGCAAACTACTTATTTCCCTCCCAAATTTTATAAATTAATCGCCCCCTTCAGGGGCCAATATGCTTTTAAAGATAAAAAGACAGGGCAAAAGGGGTTACATTTCCCTGTCCACTTAAATAATGGCCTCTTGCGGTGGCACGCTTTTAACGGCCGGTATAAAAAATAACTACCAGTACGGCTCCAAGCAATAAAGCAAGGATTAGCTGGTCGAAGTTCAGGTTCTTTGTCGTCCATTCTATGGGATTAAAGCGGGGCCGCCTGAAGGATTTTTCATCTTCTTCTTGTTCTCCTTCCGACCTTTCGGCCATACGGCGCATTGCCTCGCCAGTTTTCACGTATCCTTCGTCTATGCTCTGATCGAATCGCCTGGTCCGATCGGCAAAATTCCGGGCTGCATCCCCTGTCTTGCTATAACCTTCATCAATAGCTTCATCCAGGTAACGGGTCCGTTCTGCCAGGCTGCGCCCGGCTTCTGCTGATTTCTGGAAAGCGCTGTCAATGCTTTTATCCAGTGTTGTTATATACTGGCAAAACTCGTACATGCTCCTTCCGGTTTTCATGTAAAAGTTATCTACAGATGAATCGAGAGTTTGCCCGTACTGGCAAAAGCGCTTGAACAGGGCTTTGCCCAGGGGATTAAAAATCATGTACTCCACGCTGACCCAGGGCGGCAGATGTATCCCCCGCTGCAGGATACCGGCCAGGTTCAGGAACAGCAATAAGCCCGCTATGACCAGCCTGACCGCTCCCCATATTCCATCGAGACTGTAAATGCCCACCACGCTGGAAGCATAGGGAATCAGCGGGGAAACTAGCTGCGGGTAAACCCCAAGAATAATGCAAAAAGCCGCCGTTCCGACAATGGCCAGCTGGCCGCTAACAGGAAGCTTCCTGTGAACTTTAGCCCGTCCCTTGATAAAGCCAAAACCGATCAGCTTGCAAAATGATGCAGCCGTACCGATACTGGCGATCATCAGCATCATTTCAGCCGCACCCATATCATAAAAAGCATATTTGAGCAGGTACTTGCTGACATAGCCGTTAAAAAGCGGGAACCCGGAAATGGCCAGGGCGCCAACTATACCCCCTGCAGTAACCAGGGGCATAGCCTTCCAGATACTCTGCTTCTCTTTTTCCTCATCTTCCGAATCTACATGGGTCAAATCATGTAAGTCTTCGGTGCTGGTGGCGTAATAAACTGCCCCCACGCTCATAAAAAGCAGGGCCTTATAAAGCATATGGTTAACCACATGCAGCAGCGCTCCGTCGGTGGCCAATTGTGTAGCCAGACCCACTCCGGCGACCATGTAACCAACCTGGCTGATAATGTGATAGGACAGCAGGCGGCGCATGTTATGCTGGAGCATAGCCATACTGACACCGGCCAGGGCCATAGCAGCGCCCATGTACATAATTATTTCACTGGGAGGCAGGATCCTGGCAATGGCAAAAACCCCGATCTTGGTAGTCAATCCGGCCAGGATCACGCTTGAAGGGAAGTTGGCCGAAGGATACCCGCGGGCCACCCAGAGGTGGAAGGGCAGAAAAGCCGCTTTGAAACCGAAACCGACAATAAAGAAAGCCAGGCCTGCTTCAGGAGTGGCGATGGCAAAACTCTGGGCCTGTTCATAATGCAGCAGGATCCCGAGAAGCACAATCAACCCCCCGGCCAGGTGGAACGAGAGAAAATACAAACCGGCCATCAGCGATTCCGGGGTCTTCCGGAGCAGGATCAGGCCTGCTGTGGACAGGGTAAGCAATTCCCAGAAAATAAACAGGGTCACAAAATTATCTGAAAAAACAATCCCCACAGCGCTGGCCAGGGCCACCAGGGCTGCTGCCTGCTCACTCGGCCTTGACAGCTGTAAGCCATAAAGCAGGGCAAAAGAACCGACCAGGGTAAAACCAAAAACAGCTATTCTGCTGTAGTCATGTTCACTGAAAGACACGGGAGCCAGGACCACATCCCCGAACAAAACTGCCGTACCCAGGGTTGCTTCGGTAAGATCATAGTAGGCTAAAAAAAGCAGAACTCCGATCGTTCCCAGCATTAAAATATAACGCAAAACCCTGGGGCCGAAAATTACTCCCGGGGCAATTACTACAGGTAATGCTATGCCTGCCATAACAAATATATCGATCCTAATCACTCCATTACAATGATAATCTGATTATATTTTGATGTTTACTATTGTTGTAGACGATAACTGCCTCAAAGTCAACCGGGAAATAAAGG
>PWFM01000162.1 GCA_003553895.1 Syntrophomonadaceae bacterium
GCCGGGTTTACCAGCATGGCTGTATACTGGATCAAGCAGGCCCTCCTGATTATAGTGGTCACCCTGCTGATCAGCACCCTGCTTGTTCAGACCTACAACATTAATGATCTTTCCATGGAGCCGACTTTCGACCGGCAGGGGAACCGGGTTCTCGTTTTTTTAACCCCCTATATTTTCAACGGAGAACCTGATCACGGCGACATCCTGATTGTCGACAGCAGGGTGGACAGGGAGCGGACTTTTTTGGACCGCATTGAAGATAACCCGATTGTTTCCGTGGTTACCGGTCAGTACAATGAGCATCTCTGGATTAAACGGGTGATTGGCCTGCCGGGCGACAAGCTGGAATACAGGGACGGCAGTGTTTACCGTAATGGCACGGAACTGGAAGAGGATTATACCGCCGGAGAAATGACTTCAGCATTTGAACCAGTTAAGGTTCCGGATGGTCATATATATATAATGGGCGATAACCGGAACCGGAGCAGCGACAGCAGGCAGATCGGGCCGGTCCCGATCAGCAATATCCAGGGCCGGGTGATCCTGCGCTTCTTTCCCCTCGACAGCATCAGCCTGTTTTAGGGGCAGTAAGCCAGTTTGAACCCTGTTCGGTTTATCAACATTATACAAACATCAATACAAAAGGCGGTATAGCTAATGGGCAGAAGAAAATTTAAAAAGAAAAAGTTTTCATTTTTTAAATTAACGCTGGTGGTGTTGATTCTTTTAATGGCCGCAGGGGCTATTATTTCTTTTTTCCCGGACCTGCTTTTTGCCTCGCCTGCCGTTGCGACCGATGGGGAAGCGGGTATGGGATTGTTCCGTGGTGAAACCGTTAATATTGCCCTGCTCGGTTTTGACGGCGCGGTTTCCCCCGACAAGGAGCAAAACATTTATCGTCCCGATACAATTTTGATCGCTGCTTTCAATTTCCGTTCCGGTGACCTGTCCCTGGTCAGCATTCCCCGCGACAGCTATGTCAAAATCCATGGCACCGACACCTATGATAAAATTAACCATTCTTTCATGTACGGCCATTACCGGGCCGGTGAAGGAGAAAACCGTTACCGGAGCGGCATCGATACCACCCTTAAGACAGTAGTCGACTTCCTGGGCGGCGTGCCCCTGCACGGCCATGTAGTGGTCGATATCAAGGGCGCAGAATCAATTATCGACACTATCGGCGGTGTTTATTACGAGGTCGAGGGTGAAGTGCGTGATGAATTTGGCCAGGGCCGCCTGCTGGTTGAAGAGGGCTACCAGAGACTCGACGGCAGTCAATTCATGGACTATGTGCGCAACAGAGCCGGGTTCCAGGGTGGTGAAAGGGGCCGCACCGAAAGGCAGCAGAATATTATGATTGCCCTTTTTGAGCAGTTTAAGCAGCCGGCCAACATCCCCCGTATTCCGGTCCTGTACCAGGCTTTAAGCAATAACACGGAGAGCGATTTAAGCCTGCCCCAGCTGCTGGGGCTGAGTTTGTTCGGCCTGCGGGTCAATCCGGCCGAAATTGATACTGTTGTTTTCAGCGGAAGCGGCCAGCTTTCTTACCGGTCCGGCCAGAATATTTGGTACCTGGTGATCAATGAGGCAGATAGAGTGAGCATTATAGAAAAGGTTTTTGGAGTAACGGTCGAACAGAGGTCTATGCCATCACTCCCCGGGCCGGCGGCAACTGAGCCTGAAGATCCGGAACCGGAACCTGACCCCGAACCCGAACCTGAGCCTGAACCCGACCCCGAACCCGAAGATGAGAATAATCAAGAAGAGCCAGATCCTGAACAGCCGGAAGCGCCGGAAGAAAATGGAGAGCATGAGCAGGACGCTGAAAATGATCTGGATCCCGGGGACATTGATGAAACAGAAGAGCCTGCAGAAAATCAAGAAGTGGAGGAAGATCCTGCAGCCGACCCTGCGGAAAATGAGTAGCCTGAAACAGGGGAAACCAATAACCGGGGGTAAAGAATAGAACAGGCATGCAAATAAAGTGTACAGGCAAGGAGAAAAACGGTGATCTACAGAAAAGGATAAGTAAAAGATGGGGCCGGCGGCTAAACGGCCCTATTTTTTTGGGAGGTTTTAACAGGCGCCTGCTTTGCAATATTTCTCTGTGAAAAGGGGTGATCAAAAAGATCTGAAAGAGGGAATACCCGTTCCGGCAGCGAAGAATATAGTGCAGGTTACCTGGCCAAAAGGTTTGACAGCGTCCCTTTGAGGTGCTAAACTTTTTACAGTCAGGCACCCTTTAAGGATAGTCCTGTGAGGCTGGCAAGGGAGCGACAGTTTCAGATCTATTTTTCCGCCCGCTCCCACTGTAAGGGGCGGTTTTTTATGCGCCCGTAATCCTTCCGCCTACCGTTTCCCGGCGGGGCGGGGAAGGAGGTGATAAGATGGCGCTGCATCATAAGGCAACCGTCATGGATGAAAAGTCGATGAAACAGGCCCTCCGCCGCATAGCCCATGAAATTATTGAACACAATAAGGGCACTGAAAATATTGTCCTGATCGGTATACATACCCGCGGCGTGCCTCTATCTAAAAGAATGCAGGAATACTTGAAAGAAATTGAAGGCACCGACATCCCCCTCGGCATCCTCGATATTACCCTTTACCGCGACGACCTGATCGAAAGGCATGATCAGCCCGTAGTCCACACTACAGACGTGCCATTCGACCTGACCGGCAAGCATGTTATTGTCATCGACGATGTCCTCTTTACAGGCCGCACCATTCGCTCGGCCATGGACGCTTTGATTGACCTGGGCCGCCCGGCCAGCATCCAGCTTGCCGTCCTGATCGACCGCGGTCACCGCGAATTGCCGATCCGGGCCGACTATGTCGGCAAGAATGTGCCTTCCTCGCGCAGCGAGCTGGTGGAAGTGAAATTGCTGGAAATCGACCAGGAAGACCGGGTCGATATCCTGGAAAAGAAAAACGGCTGATTTATTGGTATGAAGGTAATTTGAATGTTTATGGCAGGAGGAGGTATATAAACAGGTGCAGACTTTAAGGCGAAAAGATATCCTGGGGTTGGAGGAAATTTCTGCTGAAGAAATAAACCTGATCCTGGAAACTGCCCGCTCCATGCGGGAAATAATGCAGCGTAAAATCAAGAAAGTGCCCACCCTGCGGGGCCGTTCTGTTTTAAACCTTTTTTACGAACCCAGTACCAGGACCAAGGCCAGCTTCGAACTGGCCC
>PWFM01000063.1 GCA_003553895.1 Syntrophomonadaceae bacterium
GAGCCTTCAAAAAGAAGCTTTTCCATGGGCATTGTGCACGGCGGCGGAGGCCTGGGCGGTGTTTTGGGGGCGGTAATGCTGCCTTTCCTGGGAGAAATGCTAGGCTGGCGCCTCGCCATATTGATCGGCAGTATATTTGCCCTGATCATTACCATATTTATTATCAAGTTTTACCAGCCTGCGCCCCCTGAACAAAAAAGCGAAAAAGCGCACCAGGGTAAAAATAATTCATCTTTAAAAGAAGACCTGCTAATGCTTTTAAAAAACAGGTATTTGCTCAGTGTTTTTGCAATGGGAATTGTATTTGGCATGAGCATCTCGTCAGTAACCGGTCACTTTACCATTTACCTGACCAGGGATCTGGGCGCCACCGCCACATTTGCCGGCATCGGCCTCGGCGCCTACCACGCAGGCGGCATCCTTGGCCAACCCTTTTGGGGCTATGTAAACGAAAAGGTTTTTCACGGCGACCGAAGGATCGGCCTGTTCCTGCTCGGCATCCTTATTTCCGGCCTGGCCCTCTTCTTCGGCCTGGTGATCAGCAGGTTCTATTTCCCTTCCTATGCTGTCCTCCTCTTTTCAATTCTACTTGGTTTTTGTACCATGGGCGTTATTGCCATCTATTTTACGGCAGTAAGCGAACTGGTTCCCCATGAGTATATCGGAGTCGCTACCGGACTGGCCCTCATTTTCCCCCGGGCCAGCACCGTCATCACACCCCCTGTATTTGGCCTTATCGCTGACTACTATGAAACCTATGCCCTCAGCTGGGTTTTCCTTGGCATTACTGTCTTCGCGCTTTCCACTGCTTTCTTATATTACAGTGGAAAAACAATGAACCCTGCCGGCGCCACCCCTCCTCCGAAATAAATTAGATATTAAGTCATGATTACAATAAAAGACAATAGTTTAATTGATCTGATTAAGAAATACATAAACATGTTGACATAGTATTGACATTACAAAGCAGATATAGATATAATACCTGCACTTGGAGCAATTCATAAGCAGCACATATATGGTTCCTGTGCAATATTTTGGAACACTGGGGATTCTAAAAACCATCCCTCGATTGTTAAATCAAGTATGCTGTATATATTAATCTTGTAGGTTTAATCACCTCATACAGTCTTCCTGGGAGGGATTACATTTAAACCACTAATCGGCATTACCAGCAATACTTCCTGTGATGATAGGATTGGCGAAATAACCAGGCAGGGGGCTAAAAAGCAAGAGTGGCAGCTACTGGCTGACGATTATGTGAAAGCAGTAGAAAGGGCAGGAGGCACTCCATTCATAATACCGGTGGTCACTGAACTTTCCCACATCCAAAAAATACTCGATCTTATTGACGGCATAATCTTTTCTGGAGGCGTAGACATCGACCCTCGCTACTATGGAGAGAACCCGGGTTACGGCCTGGGACGAGTCGAACCTGAAAGAGACAGGCATGAATTTGAGCTTGGCAAAAAAGTTCTTTATGAAATGGACATTCCCGTTCTTGGCATCTGCCGGGGCATACAGCTTCTCAATGTTGTAACCGGAGGCACTGTTTACCAGGATATCAGGCTGGAAAAAGACTATTCATTTAACCACGGCATGCTGGACCTGGCGCCAAAAGACTACCTGGCCCATGAGGTAAATATAAAACCGGGTTCCCTCCTTCACTCAATATTTCAAAAAGAAAGAATCCGGGTTAACAGCTTCAACCACCAGGCTGTTAAAACACCGGGCAAAGGTTTTACAGTAACCATGGAAGCCGACGACGGCTTAATCGAGGGCATGGAAATACCCGGCAAAAGATTCGTTGCTGCCGTACAGTGGCATCCCGAAATGCTGATCGATAAATATGAATACTACTTGAGGTTTTTCGAAGCTTTTGTCGAAGCCTCTTCCAAACGATTGCAGTTGTCCGGATAGTTTTCCACCGCAGTTGACAGGATGATAACAAATTATCCGGCCCTACAATAATCATAAAGGAGGTGGATCTTAACAAAAATCTTTTTAGGTAAAGCTGGAGCTATCTGTATAACTTATTTCCTAAGGGGGAAACAATTGAATGACTGCCAAAAAAGCTTTATATGTTTTGCTTGCGTTAACACTGATTTTTTCACTCGGGATTATGGCCGGTTGTGAAGAGCCAGCCCCGGAAGAAGAACCCGTGGAAGAAGAACCTGTGGAAGAAGAACCGGAAGAGGAAGCCGTTGAAGAAGAGTTAGAAGACATTGAAATTGATATTGTTGTTGGCTTTGCCGCCGGCGGCTCGAATGACCTGTCGGCCCGTTATATGGCCGAAAAATTTGCCGACTACGGAATCATGGCCAATGTTGTCAACATGCCGGGCGGTATGGGCACAGAAGCTGCCTACCACGTATCGACCCAGTCCCCGGACTCCAACATGTTCATGTGGGCCCACCCGCTGATCATGCTTTTTGAACCGGCGGCTGGCGACCGTGGCTTTACCATCCACGACTTTGATCCCGTTGCCCTCCTGGCCAGCCCTACTTTCTGCATCGGTTCAAGAGCCGGCGCTCCCTGGGAAGACATGGACGAACTGGTTCAGTATATCCAGGACAACCCCGGTGAAGTTACCCTCGGCGGACAGGGTGAAGGCAACATGATGCACTTCATTGCCGAACTAATCCTTGATCCCGATGAACTGGATTACACTTATGTCGGCCTGGAAGGCGGAGCAGACGTAGCTTTGAACCTGACCGGCGGACACGTAGATGTCGGGCATTTGAGCCTGGCAGCAGCAAGACCGCTGCACCAGGACGGCGACCTGACTGTGCTGGTTAACACCCAGATCCTGGTTGAGCGGGACCCCTTAATGCCGGATATTCCCAACGTAATTGAGTTCGGTATTGACGCCCAGGAACCGCACCCGCTGGCCCTCTGGGGACCACAAGGAACCGACCCGGCCCTGATCGAAAGGCTTTCAGAAGCCATGAGCCAGATGGCCGATGATCCCGAATTGATTGAGAACTATGAAGGCGCCGGCATGATTGCCCATTACCTTGATACGGACGATACATGGGATTTCTTCATGGATGTCGAAGAAAACATGATTCCTCGTTTCGAAGAATGGCTGGAAGAGTACGAAGAAAGATAATAGTGTCTGACAATAAGAAGTAAAGCGGTTTTACACCGGGGCAGGTTAAATATAATCTGCCCCGGTTTGATATAAAAGAGTTGCA
>PWFM01000178.1 GCA_003553895.1 Syntrophomonadaceae bacterium
GGTTCGTCCCCGAAATCTCCGCCATAGGCCCAGAAATCCAGGCCGTCATCGGTCCTGCGCAGAATGCTCTGGTCGGCAAAATCCCAGATAAATCCGCCGGTTAAGCGGGGATACTTTTCGAATAGCTCCATGTATTTAAAGAAGTTGCCCAGGCTGTTGCCCATGGCATGGGCGTATTCACATAACAGGAAGGGTTTATTCCGGTACTGGTTTTTTCTGACCGGGCGGCCGAGGGGCTGGTTTTGCTCGATTATACCGGCCCGCACTGTTTCACCGCGCCCCACCTTTTCCACCTCCCGGGGCGGGGCGTACATCAAACTGAAAAAATCGGAGGTATCGAGAACATGGTCTCCTTCGTAGTGGATCGGGCGGGTGGGGTCCAGGTCCAGGGCCGCATCTTTCATGGCCTTGATATTGCTCCCGTAGCCGGACTCGTTCCCCAGCGACCAGGCAACAACGCAGGCATGGTTGCGGTGCCCGGCAATCATGCCCTGCAGGCGCTCAATGCAGGGGCCCTTCCATTCCGGGCGGCTGCCGGGAATTTTACGGCGCAGCCCGTGTGTTTCCAGGTCTGTTTCGTCCATAACGTAGATGCCGTAACGATCGCAGAGGTCATAAAACCAGGGGCTGTTGGGGTAATGGCTGGTGCGAATAGCGTTGATATTGTTCCGTTTGATCAAGCAGATGTCTTCTGCCGTGATTTCTTCGGGAACGGCATGACCGTGCAAGGGATGAAATTCGTGGCGATTAACCCCTTTGATCAGGATGGGCCTGCCGTTAATGTAAAGCTGACTGTTGAAAATCTCTACCTGGCGGAAACCGAAGTTTGCCGCCCGGACATCGATAAGCCGTCCCCGGGTATCGGTCAGGGTGAGCAGGATCCGGTAGAGGTGCGGTGTTTCCGCGGTCCACTTAAGCGGATTTTTAATTTCCATTTCCAGACCCAGGAACTGCTCCTGTCCGGGAAGGATGCTCAGCCCTTCCCGGTGGAGGGTCTCTTCTGCCGCCGTCATGCCATTTTCGTCCAGAAGGCTGAACCTGAGATTAAAGCCACCGGCCTTTTCCGCCCGGTAATTATGCAGGGAGGTCCGCACCTTAAAAAAGGCGTCCTGGCAGGCATGATCCAGGGAAGACAACAAATGAAAATCGCGGATGCATAAACCGGGCTCGGCGATTAGCTGGACTGGTCGGAAAATACCCGACAGGCGCCACATGTCCTGGTCCTCCAGGTAGCTGCCGTCTGAGTACTTGTAGGATTCTACAGCCACTGTATTATAACCTTCCTCCAGGTGTTCGGTGATCCGGAACTCTGCCGGGTTCATGGATCCCTGGCTGTAGCCGGCGAATTTACCGTTGATCCAGAGATAAAAGGCGGATTTGACCCCCCCGAAGCGGATGAAAACCTCACGGTCCTGCCATAAGGAAGGCACTTTAAAGTCACGCCGGTAAGAGCCGACCGGGTTGTTACTGTGATCTATTTTAGGGATCTTTCTCTTGTTAATGCTGCTTGTATAACCAAAATTGCGGTAAACGGGGGTTCCATAGCCTGCCAGCTCCAGGTTGGAAGGAACCTCTATATCGGCCCAGCTGCCGGTATCGTAACCGGGATCGAAAAAGCCGGCGGGTCGACTGGCGGGGTTGGGCGACCATTGGAATTTCCACCTGCCGCTTAGATCCAATCGGTAGGGGCTATCTTTTCCTGCAAAGGCTGTTTCCGGATCGGGATAGGGCAGGGCCTCGAAACGGGGTGGTTCCTTGTTTATCCCGGTCACGGCCGGATTTTCCCACCAGGGTTTTTCTGTCTTCATCCGAACCTCCTTGCTTCAGCGTTTGAAGTATGCCAGGTGCGCGCTGTGGGCCTGCCACAGCTCATCTGCCAGGGCATTGATCCGGTCCAGGCTTAATACGGCGGTCACCAGTGGATCCAGGCGGCAGGCATAGTAGGCATAACGCGGTTCCCTTTCCAGGGCTGCCTTGACCGTCAGCTCCTGGATGCTGATGTGGTTCCTGTTGATGGCGGCAAGTTGCGGGGACAGTTCCCCAACATGGACCGGTTGGATGCCGTTTCTGTCTACCAGGCATGGCACTTCCACGCAGCAACCCGCGGGCAAATTTGTGATCAGACCTTTGTTTTCCACATTGCCGTAGATACAGGTGGCCCGGTTGGTTTCTGCAGCTTCGACGATCGGGGCGGCATATTCGAAAGTACGGAAGTGGCGGGGTACCTCTTTTTCTCCCGCAGCAATTTCCCGGTTTCTTGTGAACTCCTCTTCTTGTTCTTCGCAGCGCCTGATATATTCGTTGATTGGGATCTGCAGCTTTTCGATCAGTTCATCCCGGGGTATAAAATAGGGCACGTATTCGGCCATATGCTCACTTGATTCCGAGACAAAATAGCCGAAGTGGTTCAGAATTTCAAAGCGGACCCGGTCGGAAGCATAAACCTGGGGATCCCGCATTTTGTCGAACAAGAGCGGGTAGGCATTTTTCCCCTTGTGAGACAATTCCAGAAACCAGCAGATATGGTTGATACCGGCGGCCCGGTAGCGGAGTTCGGGAAAGGGTATATCCATATAATTGGCCAGCATAGCCGCGGTAAGCTGGATGCTGTGGCACAGTCCCACCACCCTGATCGGACTGGAGCGGTAGGCGGCCCAGACGTTCATAGCCATAGGGTTGGAATAATTAATTAACAGGGCCTGGGGACAGCGCCTTTCCATTTCCCGGCATATTTTTAGAACCTCGGGGATGGTGCGCAGGGCCCGGAAAATCCCCCCGATCCCGTGCGTATCGGCTATAGTTTGCTTCAAACCGTATTTGGCCGGTATATGGAAATCTTTGAGGGTGGCTTCAAAGCCTCCCACCTGGACCATATTTATAACGTAATCAGCCTCTTCCAGTGCTTCGCCCAGGTCCATGGTCGCTTTAACCGACGATGCAGAACCTTCCTTTTCCAGGCGTTTGCGGGCATAGCCTTCAGAAACCCTCAACCGTTCGGGATCAATATCCATCAAGGATAAAGTGAGATTGTCCTTCAAGTCTGGATAGGTAAGCAGGTCGCCCAGGATATTGTTGGCAAAAACCACGCTCCCGGCGCCGATCAGAGCTACTTTTGGCATTGGCCTAATCTCCTGTTATATGAGTTTTGCGGAGCCTGATATTTTAAACTGATTTTA
>PWFM01000050.1 GCA_003553895.1 Syntrophomonadaceae bacterium
AAAACCTTTCGCATGAAATCGCTCGTAAGAAGTTATTGAACGTCAACTTGATCTGCGCTATAATATTTATGCTAAAGGCCGGCATAGCTCAATTGGTAGAGCAGCTGAATCGTAATCAGCATGTTGGGGGTTCGAGTCCTCTTGCCGGCTCCATATTTTTCTTGACTTTCGGGGTCTGGATGATTTATCCAGACCCTTTTACCTGGCACTTACTATCAGAAATTTCCACTATATTTTGATCTTAAAAAGCCGCGAAGCAATGAAAGAGGCCAGGGTCAAAGAGGCGATGAACGAAGCTGTTGTAAAAGCCGGGGAAGATGAGCCCCTTAATGAACTGGCCCGCATGATGAAGCGCCACCGCACCAACCGCCTGCACATCGTTGATGATCAGGGCAAGATCACCGGTATAGTAACCAGGTCTGACATTTTGCTGGGGCTCAGCAAGAAATCCTGATCTTAATAATATATACTGCTTCCAAGTTAATTAGGTTTTCTATGGTTGGAAAGAAGATTTTAAAATGCCAGAGAAAACCTAATTGTGCGTTTTGAATACATCAATATTAATACAGCCTTAAGCTATTAATTACAGTACAGCTATAACGTAGCTGTCAGGCCTAACCGTCAGGACCTGCAGCTGCCCTCATGTATTTATCCATCTTTTCTGGCTTACTTAACGGTTTTTCCTGGCCAGCAAAGAAGCCAGATAGCCGAGAATAAAACCGCCCACCAGGACTACAGCAATCAGAATAATCTGGGGCATGGAAATTGACCAAAATAGTATCCGAAGAACAGTTTCATGGGTGTTTTGAATCAGGATGATCAGGAACAGGATCACCAGGACCAAAATGACGATAGCTTTTGGTTTCATTTCATTACCTCCATTTCATATAAATTCTTAATTGCCCGTAATTTGTTATGCTAGTATTCACCATTATGCTTCGGTTTCCTTCCAGCCGCCTCAGGAATGGCCCGGAATTATTTATAGTGTCAGATATGAAGAATTACCCCTTTTTTTAACGATTCCCCTTATACTTATGTTATTATATTAAAGAACAATTTTAAAGAGGTGCTTTTGCTTGCCATATCCCCGTATTACGGCAGACCTGGATAAAATGGTTGAAAATGTAGCCCTGGTAAAAGAAAAGTGCGCCGCTTATGGTATTGACATTATCGGTGTTACCAAGGGGTTTTGCGCCCATCCCGATGTGGCGAGCGCTTATGTAAAAGGCGGAGTTAGTGGTTTGGGCGATTCCAGGATCGATAATCTCAAGAAGCTCCAACACCTAAATGTTCCCAAGTATCTGCTTAGGATTCCCATGCTGAGCGAAGTAGAATCAGTAATCGAACATGCCCATATTAGTTTTAATTCTGAGCTGGTTACTATAAAAGCCCTGGGAAAAGAAGCGCTGCGACGGGGAAAAATCCACAGAATTATCCTGATGGTTGAACTTGGAGATATCAGGGAAGGGGTCCTGGAACAAGATGTAACGGAATATATCCAGGAAATTAAGGGTATTGAGGGGATCGAATTCTCCGGTATTGGGGCTAACCTTTCCTGTTTCGGCGGAGTTATCCCCGACGAACATAATATGAGCCGCCTGGTCGACCTGGCCGATCGCATAGAAAAAGAAACTGGAGTCATGGTTGGCATAGTATCAGGCGGCAGCACTTCCAGCATTCCCCTGGTTAGCAGGGGGAAAATGCCGAAAAAAATTAACCACCTGCGACTCGGTGAAATATTCATCATTGGCACTTATGGCCCAACAGGGATCCATACTGATGTTTTTAAAATGGAGGCGGAAATAATCGAGATTAAATCTAAACCTTCTGTGCCGACCGGGGAAACCGGCCTTGATGCCTTTTTGAGAAAACCGGTCTTCGAAGATAAGGGTATCAGGAAACGGGCTCTGCTTGCTATCGGCAGGCAGGACGTGGATATAGAGCATATTAAACCCTCCGACCAGGAAATCGAAATCATCGGAGCCAGCAGTGATCACCTGATCCTCGATATAGATTCTTGCGCCCGGGAGTACCGGGTTGGCGACATTGTTGAGTTTGGTTTGAACTATGTTTCTATCCTACGTCTTATGACTTCAGAGTATGTCCATAAGTTTACAGTCACCACCTAGTCGGCCAACCAGCTCAATATTTACTGGAGCGACCGGAATAATTCGGACCGAAATGAAAGGTTGACAGGATGGCTGAAAAGGACGATAAGCGTGATCAAGAATAGCAGCCGTTAAAAAAGGAGGTTTTAAAAATGTTTGATTTAACTTTTTGGGGTCATGCATGTTTCCTGTTATCAGGGGAGGGCAGGGAAAAACTCGTTTTCGATCCTTTTATTAGCGAAAATCAGCTTGCTCCGGTAAAAGTAGAAGAAATAAAGGCAGACTATATCCTGATTTCACATGCCCACTGGGATCACCTGGGTGATGCGTATGAAATTGCTCGCCTGAACGGCTCGACCATTATTTCCAGCTCAGAAATTGCCAAGAAAGCCGCCGCCGACGGGCTTAATGCCCATCCTCAGCACCTGGGCGGTCGCAGTTTTCAGCCTTTTGGATCGGTAAAGCTCACTCTCGCTTTTCATGGCGCCGGTATAGAAGGAGGCCATGCCTGCGGTTTTGTGATCGATTATTACGGCAAAAAAATTTATTTTGCCGGTGATACCGGGCTTTTCAGCGACATGAAATTGATCGGTGAGCTCGACCCCCTCGATCTGGCTCTTTTGCCAATTGGAGATAATTTTACCATGGGAATTGATGATGCGGTGATGGCCGCTTCGTTCCTGCAGGCAAAAACGGTTATACCCTATCACTATAATACGTGGCCGTTGATTGAAAAGGATCCTGAGGAATTTAAGCAAAAAGTGGAGCAAAAAACGAAAAGCAATTGTGTCATCCTGCCACCGGGTGGCAGCTATACTTTTTAGCAACTGCCCGGGTAGGCGGGAGTTTATTGCGGCCGGCAAAAAGCAGGAGCATTTTACGGCACTTTAATAACGGTTTGTTGTTGTAAAAATTAGTATCTTCGGCTACAAAAAGCGGGACCTGCCCCCAAAGTGGGCTGTCCCGTTTTTTTCAGGGTTCTATTTTTATATGCTTTATAATCAACCTGCTTTAGTTTACTTACTTCTATTTATTTTCCTCTCGGTAGAGAGGTCGGGTCAAGCAGGTTGGTCCTCCTCCGCCCTTGACGGTTATGTCTTTGCCCGGGTATTCATAAACTGCGGCTCCTTCTTCCTCCAGGGCTTTCCTGGTGCGCGGACTGCCTCCGATCATGACACACTTGCGGGGGGCCAGGGCCAGGACGTTGCTGGCAAAATTTTCATATTCTTCGTCGGGAACTTCTACAAGTTTAAATCCTTTTTCAAGGAGCAAATTCCGGAAGGGAACTGCCAACATTCGTGAATAGACTACAGCAAGGTCACAGTCAACCGGGCTGATCATCGAAGTCAGGTGCAGGCATTCATCGGGTCCATTCCAGTGAGGTAGGGGGACTTCGATTATTTCTTTGACCATCTCCCCTGTTAGCTCCCGCAGCTGGGCTATACCTTCCCGGTTAGTCCTATAGCCAATTCCGACCGCTGCAGTATTGTCGTCAAACCAGACGACATCTCCTCCTTCAAGTATGCCCGGTGGTTTTATGGAGCCCAAAATGGGGATGCCCAGGTTTTCCAAAAAAGCGCCGATCGTTTCCGGTTCTTTCCTTCTTTCCTTTTTACCCATGTTGCAAAGAATGGCCCCCTGTGAAGTAATCAATACAGGGTCATGCACGTAGATGGAATCAAGGGTGTTTTTGTCATCTTCTGGGAGGTAATAGACTTCCGAAACATGGCTTTCAATGATCGTTGCCAGCTGGTTAAATTCATGCAGCGCTTTTTCAAAATTTGGTTTGCCAGGATAATTGAGTTTTTCCCACTGCTGGTTGGTGTACTCCTGGCCAAACCAGGCTTTGGCCGGGCTTTTCATTAAAATCGATTGGATTTTTCCGGTTTCAGACTGACCGTTATATGTAATCATTTCTAACCTCCAGGTATTAAATGATCTTTAACCTTGCTGGTTCCATTCTACCATATCGTTTAATTGAAAACCAAAAGCCGGAGCCTGGTGGGTCCGGTATTAGCTGTCCGGTATTGAGCGTGGTAGGTGCTATTTTCAAACAGGTACTCAAGGCTGCATCTGGTTTGCCCGGTCCAGGCAATTGTAGTATCATTGATTGTAGCATTTCAGGTTGTTTTATCATGGTGCCTTAACCTTAAAGAAAAACCAATGAAGACTTAACGGGTCTTCTGCAGGCGTTTTTTTCTTGGAGGTAATTTTGTTAACTTATTTTTGTTAACCGGAAAAGGATAGATGCTTTTATGACTGTAACACTGCCAGAATTAAAAAAAGGATTTGAGGGGACCGGCTATATTTGCGATGAAAGTACGGCTTTGACCGTTTATTTGACTCTCCAACTTCAAAAACCGCTTCTTATTGAGGGAGCGCCCGGGGTTGGGAAAACTGAAATGGGTAAGGTACTGGCCGAAATCTTGCAGACGGACTTGATCCGACTGCAGTGCTACGAGGGTCTTGATGAAACAAAGGCCCTCTACGAGTGGAACTACCAGCGTCAACTTTTGCGCATCCAGATGAACCGCAACCTGGAAGATGGCCAGGTTAAAGAGGAAGATCTGTTTTCAAAACAATACCTGATGGAAAGGCCCCTTCTGAAAGCGATTCAAGCAGAGGAGAGGCCCGTTCTTTTGATTGACGAAGTGGACAAGTGCGACCCTGAATTTGAAGCTTTTCTGTTTGAGGTCCTGTCCGATTTTCAGGTTTCGATCCCGGAATTGGGAACGATCAGGGCCCATCAAATTCCGGTGGTGGTTTTAACCAGCAACAATGAACGTGAACTGTCTGACGGCTTGAAAAGGCGCTGCCTTTATCTGTACCTTGACTTTCCGACTGTTGAAGATGAAGTCCAGATAATTAAGGCCAAGGTGCCGGCTGCCGCCGATCGCCTGGCCTGGGACATGGCGCGAGTGGTGGCTCGCCTGCGCCGTGCAGGAGACTTACGTAAAAAGCCTTCCATCGCTGAAACCCTTGACTGGGCCAGAGCCCTGGTGGCCCTGGACCGCAACCGGCTCGACGGCAAAGTAGCCGGTGAAACCTTGAACCTGGTTTTAAAGACCCGGGCCGACCAGGAATATTTCAATGAAGAGATCGGCCCTGAAGGAATCGAGAAAATACTCAGGCAAGGTAAAGATGGAGGTGAGGCTACCAGGTGCCGTTAAAAGAGAAGTTTTCGCAGGGTCACCTGGCAGAAAACCTGGTTACGTTCACCAACCTGTTGCGGAAAGAGGGAATCACGATCAGCACCGCTGAAACCATGGATGCCTTTTCGGCACTGCAGCAGATAGAGATTTCTGACCGGGAGGATTTTAAAACAGCCCTGCAGGCCGCCTTGATTAAAAATCGCCGCGATCATGATTGTTTTAACCACCTGTTTGACTATTTTTTTGCCCCTCCGGAAATACGTAATAGGGAAGAGCATAAGGCGGCTATATATAAAAAAGAATATGAAGCCGGATTGGACCGGGCCGTCCGGGAATTAACATTTAAAGGAGAGTCTTTAGCGCTTTCTCCTGCGGAACTGGCCCAGTACAACAACATGACCTCCGATCAACGCGAACGGCTGCAGGCCTTCATGCATAAAACTGAAACGGGGGTCAATGTTGAAGAGCGGTTTCGCCCCATCCTGGAGACGGTGGTTAAAAGCCACCTTCGTTACTGTCGGACAAACCAAAACCGGGAACAACATGAAAACAAAAACAGTGATGGGGATTATTTAGGCGATGTTCCGGGTGGGAGTGGTTCTGGGTCCGGGAGTGGCAGGGCTGCCCTCAGCGAAGTGGATATCCAGGCCATTACGGCCGGTGAACTGCCTGAGGCGGAGCAGCTCTTGCAGAGGCTGTCTAAAAAACTGGCCGTGCAGATTTTGCGCAGGCGCCGCACCGGCCCCCGCAGCGGGCCAATTGATCTGCGCCGCTCCCTGCGTGACAACATGCGTTACGGCGGCATCATATTTAAGCTGAAGCACAGGCCTAAGCGCCGGAACCGCGAACAGATTGTTCTGCTTTGCGATGTGTCCGCTTCCATGAAACAGTACAGTACTTTCGTACTTCAATTTATGCATGGATTGCGTGAATCAGTGCGTGATTTGTCTTGCTTTAGCTTTTCCGATAACCTGGAGAACATCACTCCCGAACTTAAAAAAAGGGGAGGACTTCAACAGTTGCTGGATCGGGTCATACGCTGCAGTGATACCTGGGGCGGGGGAACTAACATTGGCCTCTCCGTCCGGGCTTTAATGGATAAATATCCTGACTTGCTGGGTGGAAGGACCTCTGTCATAGTAGTTAGTGATACCAGGACCATTTCTCTGGATTCTGCGGTCAAAGAATTGAGCAAACTCGGAGATCGGGTTAAAAGAATTGTCTGGCTTAACCCCCTGCCCAGGGAGCAGTGGTCTGAGTACCGTTCTGTAGAATCTGTATCCAAACTGGTGGAGATGTGGCCATGCAATACCATTGCCCAGCTGGAGGCAGTCCTTTCCGGACGACTCTAAAAAACTGAAATAAGTGGAAAGGGCAAGGCGTTACAAAAACAAGATATTAATAGCTTAATTAACCTGCAAAGAGAGGAGTAATGAATAATGACCAAGCGCATAGCTATAGCCGGTAAAGGGGGGACAGGGAAAACTACCCTGGCTGCTTTACTGGTCCGTTTTCTAATGAATGAGAAAAAAGGTGCGGATATCCTGACCGTCGATGCTGACGCAAACGCTAACCTTAACGAGGCCTTAGGTCTCGAAGTTGAAGAAACGGTTAGCTCAATTCTTGAAGATACCAAGGACCCCAAGGCTGTTCCCGCCGGAATGACCAAAGATGTTTTTGTCGAGTACCGCCTGAGTCGGGCCATGGTTGAAGAGGATGCCTTTGATTTGCTGGTAATGGGTAATCCCGAAGGTCCCGGCTGTTATTGTTATCCCAACGATCTTCTCAAAAAATACCTGGAAACGTTAAGCAAAAATTATGATTACATGGTCATCGACAATGAGGCGGGCCTGGAGCACCTTAGCCGCCGCCTTCTGCCCATGGTTGACCTGCTTTTGGTGACCAGCGATGCTACGGCAAGGGGTATTCGTTCTGCCGGTCGGGTCAGGGATATAGTGGAGAAAGTTAAGATGGATGTAACTAAAATGGGGCTGGTTATCAGCCGCAGCAGGGACGGTGAAGCCCAGGCCCTGGACCAGGAAATCAAGAATAGTGGACTTGAGCTTATAGGCGAAATCGGACATGATTCGCTGGTGGCCGATTATGATTTGAATGGTCGCCCCCTGTTGAGCCTTCCTGATGATTCAAGGGCGGTGCAGGATTCCAGGAAACTTTTCCAGGCTTTGACTTTTTAAATTCTGGACCTAAGATCGGTAAAGCGCTGTCAACTTTTTGGCGCTGTTTTGCCTCTACTACTAAACTGTGCTGGCTAAAACCGGGGAGGAAAAAGAGATGCTTTTTCAAGATCGTCGCCAGGCGGGAGAAATTCTCGCTGAAAAACTGGCCCATTACCGGGGGCGGCAACCTTTGATTTTAGCCGTCCCCCGCGGTGGGGTGATTGTTGCCGAGCCGGTCTGGCAAAGTTTGGGTGGGGAGCTTGATCTAATCATTACCAGGAAAATCGGCGCTCCTGATCAGCCTGAGCTGGCCATCGGCGCAGTCAGTGGGGATGGGTTTACCACCCTTAACGAACAGTTGGTTTCCCGTCTCCGGGTGGATCAAGAATATATCGCCAGGAAAGCGGAAGAAGAATTGGCAGAGATCAGGCGGCGTTTGAACGATTACCGGGGTGACTCGCCTCTGCCGGAAGTTGAAGGCCGCCTGGTAATTCTCATTGATGACGGGGTAGCTACCGGTTATACTCTTCTGGCTGCTTTGCGCAGCTTGAAGGAGAAAAACCCACTCACCCTGGTTCTGGCCGTCCCGGTAGGGCCACCCGACACTTTTAGCATCCTGGGTCGAGAAGTGAATGAATTGGTTTACGTTGATGCTCCGAAAAATTTTGCCGCTGTGGGCCAGTTTTACCGGGCCTTCAGCCAGGTTAACGATAACGAAGTGAAGGCCGTTCTGAGGAGAACCGGCCTGGTAGGAGGATAAAGTAATGGCTGAAGAACGGCTCGATATAAAAAGGATCCTCTCCGTATTGCCCCACCGCTATCCTTTTTTGCTGGTTGATCGACTTACGGAGCTGGTCCCCGGAGAAAAAGCGGTGGGGATAAAAAATGTTACGATTAACGAACCATTTTTTCAGGGCCACTTTCCCGGTGAACCTGTCATGCCAGGAGTTTTGATCATTGAAGCCCTGGCTCAGGTTGGGGCGACGGCGGTCTTGAGCATGGAGGGCAATGAAGATAAACTGGCAGTATTTAGCGGTATAAAAGATTTTCGTTTCAAGCAGGTGGTCAAACCGGGCGATCAGCTTCAGTTGAGCGTTGTCATGACCGGCATGCGCCGCAATATTGGCAAAGGCGAGGTTGAAGCCAGGGTCGAAAGCAAGATCGTGGCTTCCGGCGAACTCTGGTTTGCTCTTGTGGATCGTGACCAGGCCTGATAAGCGGGGATGGGCGGCGTCTATATTAATCGAAGCATTACCAGTTATGGCATTTTGCTGCCGGGGAAATACAGTCCTGTAAAATATGTTGTTATTTAAGGTTTTGTTACATGTGGATGAGTTTCGTTTTGCTGCCAAAAACCGGAAAAAAATTGACTTATAGTCTTTGTTGTTGTATCATAGTTTTATAATATAATATGATTTCTCTTATCCAGAGCGGAGGAGGGACAGCCCCGATGAATCCCGGCAACCGGTTCGTATGATCACGGTGCCAATTGCTGCGGGGGCCTTCCCCCGGGAGATGAGAGGTGCCTGAAAGGCCTCTTAAATGAAGAGGTTTTTTTCATTTAGGGAACCGTTACAATAAGCTTGGAAAGGCGGTGTTTACTGAAAGTCAGTTTACCTGTATACCATTGGTGAGTTATTTTCAAACCTAATACTAAGTCAGGCGCATTAATGGTATGCCGGCAAACTAAAAGTAACGGGTTGACCCGGCATGCGGTTCCGCAATTTTAAATGAATCATGTCTGACATCTGCTTAAAATAGCTTAAATATAAGCAAGCTAAAATCATAAGGAGGAGAATTTAGTGCATCAGAATAATTATCTATTTTCATCAGAATCGGTAACGGAAGGCCATCCCGACAAGCTGGCCGACCAGATTTCCGATACCATTTTGGACGCAATCATGAAAGAGGACCCCATGGGACGTGTGGCCGCCGAAACGATGGTCACTACCGGGCTGGTCCTGGTCTGCGGTGAAATCACCACGGAGTGTTATGTAGATATTCCCCAGCTGGTAAGAGAAAAAGTCCTGGACATAGGTTACACAAGGGCGAAGTTTGGCTTTGACGGCGAAACCTGCGCCGTGCTCACCTCTATCGATGAGCAATCACCGGATATTGCCCAGGGTGTCGATGAAGCTTATGAAACCAGGAAAGAACAGCAAAAAGACGATTATGACCGCGTCGGCGCCGGAGATCAGGGGATCATGTTCGGCTATGCTTGTGAAGAAACCCCGGAATTGATGCCCATGCCGATTGCTTTGGCCCATAAAATGGCCCAGAGGCTTACTGATATCAGGAAGAAAGAAATTCTCGATTACCTCAGGCCTGATGGCAAAACCCAGGTAACAGTCGTATATGAAAACGGAGAACCGGCCTTCCTGGACAATGTAGTTGTTTCCGCTCAGCACAGTGATGAAGTTTCCCTGGAACAGATTGAGAAAGATCTGATCGAGCTTGTTGTCCGTGAAATAGCTCCTGAAAAACTGATAAAACCGGAAACCCGGTTTTATATTAACCCCACCGGGCGCTTTGTTGTCGGTGGACCCCAGGGGGACGCCGGGTTGACCGGAAGGAAAACTATCGTTGACACTTACGGAGGGTACGCTGCCCACGGTGGAGGAGCATTTTCCGGTAAGGATCCGACGAAAGTTGATCGCTCGGCATCTTATGCAGCGCGTTATGTGGCTAAGAACGTTGTGGCGGCAGGCCTGGCTTCCAGGTGCCAGCTTCAACTGGCTTATGCCATCGGAGTGGCCCACCCTGTTTCAATGATGATTGAAACATATGGAACGGAAAAGGTACCGGTTAAGCATATTGAAGAAATGATTAACAAACATTTCGATTTGCGTCCCGCTGCTATTATAGACAACCTGCAGCTGCGGCGCCCGATTTACTGCAAGCTGGCGTCATACGGCCACTTTGGCCGTCCTGAACTGGATCTTACCTGGGAACGGTTGGATAAGGTCGAGCAACTTAAGGAAGCTTTGCCTACCTAAAGGCTTGAGCTTGAGCCTTTAATTTGATAAAGTTAGATAGATAGTAAATTCCCGTCTCGGTTCGACAAGTAACAATAATGGTTGGTTTTCTCACCCTGCCCTCTTCCCTTTCAGGGGAGAGGGCAGTTTTGGAATGTGCCCGGTGCGGGCTTACTTGCAAGTAAAAATCCGCCCCGGGTTTGACAGTGGGGATAACTCGCCGAAGGCCAGGGTGTCTGATTTATATTATATTGACTGGACCGAATATGCAGGAGGGCATTCCGCTGGAAAGAATTGAAGGAACCCTGGAAAAGATCAGGTTTTACAGTGAGGAAAGCTCCTACCTGGTAGGTGTTTTACGCTGCCGTGACAACAATACCATTACTATAGTAGGTAATTTCCCACCTATGCAGGAAGGAGAGACACTGGCAATAAAAGGCCAGTGGCAGGTCCATCCCCGTTACGGTCGCCAGCTGGCGGTCGAAGATTGGGAACGGCTTTTGCCGGCCACTGAAGAAGGGCTTAAGCGTTACCTCTCATCGGGCTTGATAAAAGGCATTGGTCCGGTTACTGCTGATAAAATAGTGGATCATTTCGGCCTGGATACCCTGGAAATTATGGAGCATGATCCTGATCGGTTGCAGGAAGTTGAGGGCATCGGGTTCAGGAAGGCTGCAGATATTTTAAAAAGTTACCGGCAGTACCAGGATGTCCAAAATGTCCTGGTGTTTTTGCAGGGTTACGGCATCGGAGTTAGCCAGGCGATGCGCCTTTACCGCCGCTATGGTTCCAATACAATTGAACAGGTTCGCGAAAACCCCTACCGCATGGCCGAAGACGTATTCGGGATCGGTTTTAAAACGGCCGATAAAATCGCCCTTAAACTGGGCTTGCCCGAGGACGCTCCTGAAAGGATCCGGGCTTCTATATCTTATACCCTGAGCCGGGCCGCTGAGCAGGGCCACGTTTATTTACCTCGGGAAACTCTGTTTGAGCAAATTAATGGACTGCTTGGCGGAGCTGAACAAAACCTAAACGATGCCTACCTCGATCAAGAGCTTCGGGAAATGGTGAAACATAAAAAGCTTTATTGTGAACAGATCGGGGATATTGAAGCTGTTTATTATGCTCCCTTCTATCAGGCTGAAAAAAATTCAGCTCGCCTGCTACTTCATTTAAGCAGAATGGCCAAATCGTATTCACCTCTGGAAACGAGCCAGGCCCTTGGAGCTGTTAAACACGACAACCCTCATTTAACCGAAGAACAACTGCAGGTGCTGGATGAAGCCATGCATAATGGAGTTCTTGTTGTTACCGGCGGCCCCGGCACCGGGAAAACGACTACGATCAAAGCGCTGCTTTCCACCTTCAGGCTTTTAAGGCAGAAAGTACTCCTGGCTGCCCCAACAGGTCGGGCGGCAAAAAGGGTGACCGAAGCCACCGGACAGGAAGCCTCTACCATACATCGTTTGCTGGAGTACAACTTCACGGAAGGAGAGGGATTTAATTTTAAACGCAACGAGGATAACCCGGTAGATGCCGGGGTGGTAATCGTTGACGAGGCTTCCATGGTTGACTTGCTCCTGATGTACAACCTGCTGAAAGCCTTACCTGCAGGCTGCCGCCTGGTTATGGTTGGCGATGTGGATCAGCTGCCGGCGGTTGGAGCGGGCAATGTTCTAAGAGATCTGATCTTCTCCGGGGAAATTCAGTGCTTCCGTCTCGGCTATATTTTTCGTCAGGCCCGGGAAAGCATGATCGTTGTTAACGCGCACCGGGTTAACCAGGGCGAGATGCCTTACCTGAATGTAAAAAAGAAAGATTTCTTTTTCATGCATGAAGAAGACCCGGAGCAGGCTGCAGAGCTGGTGGTTCAGCTTTGCCGTGAAAGGTTGCCCAACTATGGTCCCTACGACCCCCTCCTCGATTTGCAGGTCCTCACACCGATGCGTAAAACGGCAGCGGGAGTGGATCGGCTCAATGTTATGCTGCAGCAGGCCTTGAACCCACCGGCTATAGATCTGATTGAAACAATGTCTCGAGGCAATATATTCCGCCTTGGCGACAAAGTCATGCAGGTTCGTAACAATTACCAGAAAGAAGTTTTTAACGGCGATATTGGACTGGTAACAGCCATTGACAAGGAAGCTTCCGAAATGGTGGTCACCTTTCGGGATGTGATCATGGACAGACCTGTGGTTTATGATTTTACGGAGCTTGATGAGCTGGTCCTTTCTTACGCTGTTTCGGTTCATAAAAGCCAGGGCAGTGAATACCCGGTTATCGTCATGCCTGTCCTGACCCAGCATTATATGCTTTTGCAGCGGAACCTGCTTTATACCGGGATAACCAGGGCTAAAAAATTGGCCGTGCTGGTCGGCAGCAAGAAAGCACTGGCCATTGCAGTCCGTAATACTCGGGCGGAAGATCGGTATACTTTTCTGGATGGCCGCCTGAAAATGGGGGAAGCTGATTGATGCCCGGCCCGGAAGTGGTTCCGGTAAATCAGGGCTGGTTTGAGCTTATGCTCAGCTACCTGTTTCCCCGACGCTGCCTGTTTTGTGCAGAAGTTTTGCCCGTATTAAGCGGTCAACCCCTTTGCCCTTCCTGCGTGCGTTACTATAAACCCGGCGGCAGGATCTGTCCCTTTTGCGAAGGCTTTTTCCGTGTGGAGAAACCCTGTTCTTGCCGGACAGAGGATACCTTCCTGCAGGGTTTGTTCGTCATTGCTCTTTACGATTCACGCTGGCGGCGCCTGGTCCACGATCTTAAGTATAGAAAGCGCAAGGCGGCGCTCCGTCCCCTGGGAGCCTGGTTGGCCTCTGAAATTAGCCGTGCCGGATATTGCCGGCCCGATTTGGTCGTGCCCGTGCCCCTTCATTCTGTTCGAGAAAAAGAAAGAGGCTACAACCAGGCCGCTTTGCTGGCCCGGCACACTGCCCGGGTTCTCAATATTCCTTACCGCAGCATCCTGGTTAAAGAAAAGCAGACTCTGTCCCAAACTTCAATTTCGCGTCTCGAGCGGCAGGAAAATGTTCGCGGTGCTTTCAGGTGTTTGCCGGGCGACTGTAAGGAGGCGACCGTCCTGTTGGTCGATGATGTCTATTCGACAGGGTCGACAATGAAAGAAGCGGCCTCGGTGCTGAGCTTGCAGGGGGCCCGGGTTTTCGGGGCGGCGCTTGCTTACAATCCCAACTACAGGGCTCTGCAGGGTTCCGGGTTTTACGCCGGCCTTGATAAATGGTAAAAAAGTACCGCAATTTTTCACAGCAGGATTTTTTGCTGGACTGGGGAATAGTTAATGTAGTAATATAAGTACCTATATTAAACAGGAGGTTGATCGCAATGAAAATAAATGTCCGCGGGAAAAACATCGATGCCACACCTTCGCTTGTCGATTATGCCCACAAAAAACTGGGCAAACTGGACAAGCATTTTGATGAAAATGCCGATGTCCAGGTAGTTATGAGCGTTATTCGCGAAGAACATATTGTAGAAGTAACCGTCAACCTGAACGGCATGATTCTGCGCGGGGAAGAATCAACCGGTGATATGTACGCCTCTATAGATCAGGTTGTCGATAAACTGGAACGCCAGGTCAAAAAATATAAAACCCGCATGCACAAACAGATGCGGCAAAAAGGTGTCCGCAACATGAACGAAAAACACGCGGCAATTGAGGCAGAAGAAGCCGAAGAAGAGGATAAACCCCGGGTGGTCAGGACCAAGCGGTTTCCGCTTAAGCCGATGACTGTTGAAGAAGCAATCCTGCAGATGGATCTTTTAGGCCATAATTTCTTTGTTTTTGCCAATGCTGAGACTGAAGCCATTAATGTCATCTACCGCCGCAAAGATGGCAACTACGGGTTGATAGAACCAGAGTAAGGCCCGGTTCAAGCGGGGCACGGGTTCGCCAGTCCTTCTGCTACAGGAAAAGGAACGGACAATGGACAAGAAAGTAAGCGCTTTAATATTTGAAGGTTCTCGGCCGAAAAGTCCGGTCGAAGAAATGGTGGTCCGGGTTCGCCAGGCGGCACTGCTTGACAACCTGGAGAAAATGAAACAAGTTCCCCTGCTGGAGGGGATTTACTTGCATACCAACCGGCCGGATCTGGCCGGGCCTGCTGCAGAACTGGGAGCAAAAGTTTTGCTTAATGACATTCCTGCCGATCAATTTCACTATGGGCGGGAGTTGCAGGGCGCCGTTAAGCACCACGGACTGGATAGGGTTTTTTGTCTGAACGGGGCAGGGTGTCCCCTGATAACAATAGAAGAGTTGGACATGATCTGCCGTAAACTGCTCAGCCGTGAGCACTTTGTTTATACCAACAACACCCAGTCGGTGGATATGATTGCTTTTACTGTACCTGATCAAATTGGCCGTGTTCAACTGCCGGCTACCGATAACAGCCTGGCCATGACCCTGCGTGATGAACTGGGACTGGAAATGGAGCTGATGCCCCATTCACTCGGCCTGCTCTTCGACATTGATACGCCTTCTGATCTCCTGGTTCTGGGTGAAGGTCCTTTTGCCGGCCCTCGAACCAGGGAAGTCCTGGGCAGCTTGGGCCTGGATGGCGGTAAGCTGGCGGCGGTCAAAGAAGTGCTCAAGGATGAATATGAAGATGTGGCTTTAATTGGACGGGTAGGGGCGCCGGTTATTGAGCGCCTCAATGCTCTTCTCAAGCTTCGCCTCCGTGTTTTTTCCGAAGAAAGAGGCATGAAATCGCTGGGGCGGATCGAAGCCGGAACAGTAATATCTCTGCTCGGCCTTCTTATTGACCATGCCGGTTTGGAGCAGTTCTTCCATTACCTTTCCCGTGTAGCCCGTTGCGCGTTTATCGACAGCCGGGTCTTGATGTACCATTATAATTATAATTTCTCCGACCGGGAACGCTTTTTGTCCGATCTCGGCCTGTGGCGGGAAATAGAAGATCCCTGGTTAAGCGAATTTACCAGGTTAGCCGAAGAATGCCCCATTCCGATTATTCTGGGAGGCCATTCCCTGGTCTCCGGCAGCCTCTGGGCCCTCACTTGCGAACTGGCTCCCGGCGCTGATTAGTTACAAAGATGTTTATCAGCCTGAGAACCTGCCCAATCTTGTTCTGTTGGTTCTAACTGTGTTAAAATTAGAGGCGCGGGATTGTGCATTGCCCCGCAAGAAATATAGCTGGCAAATCGGGGCCGGAAGGATAGTTGGTCCTATAAATAGAGGTGTAAAATCGGCTGGCAGGAATTTTTTTTGTCTTTTATGCGTAAAGAGAATACACAGCTAAAGGAGCTTTGAAATGGCTGCTTTTTTGAAAAAAATATTCGGCGATCCCAATGAAAAGGAAGTACGCCGGCTGCAGAAAGATGTAGATCAGGTCAATGCCCTGGAAGAGTGGGCTTCTTCGCTTCCCGATGATCATTTTCCGAAACAGACGGATCTGTTCCGGGATCGTCTTCAAAAAGGGGAGACTGAAGACGATCTGTTGCCGGAGGCATTTGCCCTGGCCCGGGAGGCGGCACGGCGAAAAACAGGCATGCGCCCCTTTGATGTCCAGATCATGGGAGCTATTGTCCTTCACCATGGCCGGATAGCGGAAATGAAAACAGGAGAAGGTAAAACCCTCGTGGCTACCTTGCCGGCATACCTCAATGCCATTTCCGGCAAAGGAGTTCATATCGTTACTGTTAACGATTACCTGGCCCGCAGGGACCGGAACTGGATGGGCCCGGTTTATGAAATGTTGGGCCTTAATGTGGGGCTGGTTGTGCAGGGTCTGGAACAGGAAGACCGCCGGGAGGCTTATCAAGCTGACATACTTTATGCCACCAACAACGAACTGGGATTTGATTATCTGCGCGACAACATGGTTCTATACAAAGATCAGATGGTTCAGAGAGGCCATCACTATGCCATTGTTGACGAAGTTGACAGCATCCTTATTGATGAAGCGCGGACTCCCTTGATTATAAGCAGCAGGGTCGAAACCAGGGAAGATTACGGACGCTGGAAGAATGAAGTGGAGCACTTAATCCGCCGGCAGGGCAAATTGATTGCCGACCTTTTAAATGAAGCTCGCAAGGACCTGGATTCCGGTAATGAAGAAGAGGCCGGCGAAAAACTGCTCCTGGCCAGGCGCGGTTCTCCCAAGAACAGGAAATTGATGAAAATGCTCAAGGAGTCGGGTGTGGAGAAGCTGGTGGAACGCACCAAGCACCGTTTGATGACAGAAAAAAGGCTTCCCCACCTGGAAGAAGAGCTTTACTATATCATCGATGAAACCACCAGGTTGGCCGATATTAAAGATAAAGGATATCGGGAACTGGAACGGGTCAACCCGGAACTGACCAGGATCTTGCGTTTGGGTAAGTCCAGCGCGGAAGATGATGACAGAGATGCACTCGATGAAGGGTATTCCGAGCAGGAAGATGAGGATATAGAGTTTGCTGAAGAGATAGAAGAGGCCGGCCAGCATCGCCACTATTTCGACCAGCTGATCAAGGCTTACTCCCTCTTCGAAAAAGATGTCGATTATGTGGTCCAGGACGGCAAAGTATTAATTGTCGACGAATTTACGGGCCGCCTGATGCCCGGCCGCCGTTACTCAGACGGCCTCCACCAGGCCATCGAAGCCAAGGAGGGAGTCGAGGTCCAGGCGGCTACAAGGACGGTAGCTTCGATTACATTTCAGAACTATTTCCGTATGTACGACAAGATCTCCGGGATGACCGGGACCGCGGTCACCGAAGAAGAGGAGTTCCAGAAAATATATGGGATGGACGTTGTGGCTATCCCTACCAACAAGCCCTTGATTCGCGAAGAATGGCCCGACCTGATTTACAAGACTGAGCCGGCCAAGTTCAATGCAGTAGTGGAAGCAATCAAGGAATGCCGGGAGCGCGGTCAGCCGGTCCTTGTGGGGACGATCTCGGTGGAAAGATCTGAAATGCTGAGCAGAATGCTAAAAAAAGAGGGCGTCCCTCACGAGGTGCTTAATGCCGTCAATCACAGCCGCGAAGCTTACATTATTGCCCAGGCCGGACGAAAAGGAGCGGTGACCATTTCCACCAACATGGCCGGCCGGGGGACGGATATCATTCTTGGCGGCAATCCCGAGTACCTGGTTAAAGAAATGTTGATCACGGAGTTTGGCGCCGATTACCCGGAATTGGACGAGGAAAAGCAAAAGCGCTGGGATGAACGTCAGGCTAAATTGATGCAAGAAGCGATGGAGGAGACGCGGCAGCAAAAACAAGAAGTTATTTCCGCCGGGGGGCTGCATGTACTTGGCACCGAAAGGCATGAAAGCCGCCGTATCGATAACCAGCTGCGCGGGCGTTCGGGACGCCAGGGTGATCCCGGTTCATCCCAATTCTTTGTTTCCCTGGAAGATGATCTAATGCGCCTTTTCGGAGGAGAAAATATAGCCAGCCTGATGGAAAGATTTGGAGTGGAGGAAGATGTGCCTATCGATCATTCCCTGGTCAGCCGGGGAATTGAGAATGCCCAGAAGAAGGTGGAATCAAGGAACTTTGAAATCAGGCGCAACCTGCTCGACTATGACGATGTCCTCAACCAGCAGCGGGAAGTGATCTACAGCCAGCGCCGCCGGGTGCTGGAAGGTGAAGACATGCGGCAGCCGATTCTTGGGATGGTTGACGAAGTTATTGATCGTATGGTTGAAGAATATACCGTAGAAAAGGGTTTCTTGGAAGATGAAGACGCCCGGGCTCTCCTGGAAAGGGCTGAAGATATCTTTGTCCGCCGGGGCCGTATTGCCCTGGAAAACCTTGTTGACCAGGAAGAAGAAGATGTTAAAAGCTTACTCCGGGAAGAAGCGCATGCCTTTTACGAGGAAAGGGAGCGGGATCTGAGGCCTGAAATTATGCGCGAAGTGGAAAGAGTGGTCCTCCTGCGCACAGTGGATCGCCATTGGATGTATTTCATCGATGTCATGCACGATCTGCGGCGTGATATCCACACCCAGGCTTATGGCCAGAGAAACCCTCTGGTAGAGTACAGGATGCAGAGTGCGGAAATGTTTGAAGATATGATCCGCCAGGTGCAAAGTGATGTAGTCCGCGCCGTATACCAGGTAAATGTTACAGCTGCGCCAAAAAGAGAAGCCGTAGCCAGCGATATCAGGGGGCAGAGGCAGAAAATAGCCGCAGTTGGTGGCGGCAGGGCCTCCGCTGCAGCGGGTTATGGCGGTTCTGCCCCGGAAAAACCAGCCAAGGCGGAACCGGTTTCTGTCGAGAAAATAGGCCGCAACCAACCATGCCCCTGTGGAAGCGGGAAGAAATACAAGAAATGCTGCGGAACGGGCTAAACTACCGTCAAATAAGAAATGATTGATTATCCTGAAAGTGGTGATAAGATGCTTAAAGAGCACCTTGAAGAACTGGAACTTCAAAAGAAACGGTTTGAAGAAATGAGGGCTTCTCTTTGAATATGACGAGAAGCTAAAACAACTGGGGAAGTCGGAAGCCAGGGCCGGAGAGCCCGGCTTTTGGGACAACAGCGTCAGGGCCCAGGAGTATATGAAAAAACAAGGCGAACTGCGCGAAAAAATCCGGCCCCTGCAGGAACTGGAAAAATTGATTGAAGAAACGGAAGTATACCTGGAACTGGCCACTGAAGAAGAGCGCGATGAGCAGGAAGCGGTTAAAGAAGCCGCTAAAAGCCTTGGTGAAATAAGAAAAAAGCTTGACCGTCTAGAGCTTGAAATCCTTCTGAACGGCAAGTATGATTTCTGTGATGCTATCTTATCGCTTCACCCCGGTGCCGGGGGGCTGGAATCCCAGGATTGGGCTGAAATGCTCCTGCGCATGTACAACCGGTGGTGCGAACAGAACGGCTACGAGATTGAGCTGGTCGATCTGCTCAGTGATGATGAGGCCGGGATCAAGAGCGCTACTTTTATCGTCCGGGGGCATGCCGCCTACGGTTATCTGCAGGCGGAAAAAGGGGTTCACAGAATGATCCGTATTTCGCCCTTTGATACTTCCAAGCGGCGTCATACTTCTTTTGCTTCCGTTGATGTTGTCCCGGAAGTGGAGGAAGAGGAATATACTATTAACCCTGATGACCTGAAGATCGACACCTTCAGGGCAAGTGGAGCGGGCGGTCAGCATGTTAATAAAACCGATTCAGCTGTCAGAATTACTCATCTACCTACCGGCCTGGTTGTTACATGCCAGAATGATCGTTCCCAGCACAGCAACCGGAACAGGGCCCTGAAAGTCCTCCAGGCAAAGCTGGCCGAAATAAGCCGCCGCGAACAGGCCGAAGAGATAGATGCCGAAAGAGGGCAGCAAAGGGAGATTGCCTGGGGAAGCCAGATCCGGACCTATACCTTTCATCCTTTTACCCTGGTTAAGGACCACCGTACGGGGGTGGAAGTGGGCCAGGTGGAGGCAGTAATGAATGGCATGCTCGATCCCTTTATTGATGCTTACCTGCGTTGGAAAGCCAGGGGCAAAGTGCCTTTGAAAAAATAACCCGGCATAATGGAGATTTACTAAATGAAGTTTAAAAAGCCTCAGGTAACAAAAGTTGATCTCAAGTTCTATTTTATTGATCTGCTTGGCATCATTGCCGGCTGTTTCATCATGGCTCTCAGCATGAACATGTTCAAAGTGCCCAACTTTCTCGTACCCGGCGGAATAAGCGGGATCGGGGTTTTTGCGTACCACATCATTGGTGTTCCCGTGGGCCTGACGATTATTATCTTAAACATACCCCTTTTTGTTGCTGCCTATTTTCAGCTTGGTCCCCGAATGGTGGTGCAAAGTCTGATCGGCACATTAATATTTTCGTTTGCCATAGATGTTACGGCTCCTTTTTTGCCCCAGGCTACCGATGATCTGCTTCTTGCCGCAGTTTATGGTGGGGTAATTATGGGCATCGGAGTGGGCCTGGTTTTTCGTTTCCGCAGCTCAACAGGGGGCACTGCCCTGCTTTCCCTGATCCTGGCCAAGGTTACCGGGGTTAGCCCGGGACAGGCGCTGTTTTTCGGAGACCTTTTTGTCCTGGCTCTGGCTATCTTTATTTTTGGCAGTGAACCGGCTATGTATTCAGCCCTGGCTCTTTTTGTTAGTATCAAAGTGGTTGACGCCGTTCTGGAAGGCCTCGGCTTGTCCAAGCAGGCTATTATTATCACTCGCAGCGGGGCTGAGATTAATACGAGGTTGTTGGGTGAACTAGGACGTGGCGTAACCAGAATTGAAGCACAGGGCGGCTATACCGGAGAAGGCCGCGAAGTGCTTTTGTGTGTGGTGACCAGGCAACAAACCTCCCATCTTAAATCGATTATTCATGAAGTCGATCCAACTGCTTTTGTAATTATCGGCAATGCTACGGAAGTTCATGGAGAAGGTTTTAAAAAAATGCAGCAAAATTAATCATACCGGTTTAATGGATTTTAAAAATATGCAAAACATGTTAATATTTTAAAATGTTTAGCAGGATAAAAACAATTACTGTCGAAATTTAAAGCTAACAGAGTAGTAGATTATGTAAAGTATATAGAGGAAGGTTCTTCTGCATGGTCGAAGCGAAAAACCTGTCCATGAAGTACGGCAAAGGCAAGCAACTTGCCCTGGACGATGTCAGTTTTTTTATCGATCGCGGTGAATTTGCTTTTTTCGTTGGTTCAAGCGGCGCCGGGAAGTCGACACTTTTGAAGCTGATCATCCGGGAGTTAAAACCAACCGGAGGCGTGCTCAAGGTGTTTAACAGGGATGCCGGCCGCCTGCCGGGGCACCGCCTCCCATATCTGAGGCGTAACATCGGCATGGTATTCCAGGATTTTAGGCTGATGGAGGAGAGGACTGTATATGACAATGTCGCTTTTGCGATGATTGTTATCGGTTCTTCGCGTCGTGAGATCAGGCGGCGGGTCCCCCATGTCTTGAACCTGGTTGGATTGCAGGACAAGGCCAAAAAAAAAGTAACCGACCTGTCCGGTGGAGAACAGCAGCGGGTCGGACTGGCCAGGGCCATTGCCAATCGTCCGGCCATGATTATTGCCGATGAACCGACGGGCAACCTGGATCCGGGAACGGCCATGGATATCATGAGCCTGCTGCGCAGCATCAACCTGCGCGGAACCACGGTTCTGGTGGCAACCCATAACCGGGACATTGTCGACCAGTTCAGAAAAAGGGTGCTATACCTGGAAAATGGCAAATTAGTCGGCGATGAACAAAAGGGGATATACACTAATGTTCATTAGCGGCTTCATGTATATCCTGGGAGAAACATTGAAAGGGCTCTACCGTAACCGCTGGATGTGTATTACTTCGACCGGGGTGGTTATGGTTACCTTGTTGATGCTTGGCCTGTTTATGGTAGTTAACCTTAATGTTCGCCACATCACTGAAGCTGTTAAAGAGCAGGTCGAAATGGTAGTCTATATCGATGAAGAAGCCGGGCGGAGCACTGTTGAAGAATTAGGGCGTAAAATAGCGGATCACCCGGAAGTGGAACGGGTTGACTATGTGTCCAGCGAAGAACATATGGGTCGCCTCCAGCAGCAGCTGGGAGGAATGCTGGAAGGTTACGACAGTACACTGGACAACCCGCTTCTGGCTTCATTCGAGGTCGGGACGGAAGATCCGGAAGCTGTGGTCAGGTTGGCCGGAGAGTTTGAAACCTATCCCGGTGTGGCGGCTGTATTTTACGGCCAGGGATACGTAGAAAACCTGTTTGAAATAACCAGGGTAGCCCAGGCCATCGGATTGGCCCTAATGGCAGGTCTGGCCGTTACGGCGGTTTTCCTGATATCACATACCATCAAGCTTACTGTTATGATGCGAAAAAGGGAAATAACAATTATGAAATATGTTGGCGCCACCAACTGGTTTATTCGCTGGCCTTTCCTCCTGGAAGGCCTGCTGATGGGTTTCGTTGGTGCGGCTCTGCCCCTTGGCCTTCTGCATTATATGTACAGTATTTCGGTAGAATGGGTAGCCGTAAACGACCTGATGTTCATTAATCTGCTGCCCCTGCAGACGGTGATGGCCGAACTGGCTGTATACCTGATCCCTCTCGGGACCGGGCTTGGCATTTTGGGCAGCACGTTTTCGATGGGCCGTTTTCTTAGGGTATAGAGAGAAAAAAATGACATTATTTCATCAGGGAGGAAAAAAATAATCATGCTTGCCGGTATTGGTTCCAGGAAATTGACCTTTATCGTTGTTGTGCTCCTATCGCTGGTGATAGCAGTGTTCCTTTTTGGGCCTGCTGAAGCGGTTACAAACGATGAAATTGATGCCAGGCAGGAGGAACTGGAAGAAGTTGAAGAGCGCAAGAGGGAGGAAAAAAGTGCCCTCGAACACCGGTTAAATCGAGAAGCGGCCTTACAAGAAGAGCTGGAAGAACTCGAAAGTCGCCTGGTTGAACTGGAGCAGGAGCAAGAGCATTTAAAAAGGGAAATTGCGGAAGTAGAAGGTGAGATAGCTGATGCCGAAAAGGAATTGGCTGAAGCGGAAGAAAGGCTAAGTTACCAGGAAGATCTTTTAAACCTGCGCTTACGAGCTATTCAGCAGTACGGAGTGGTTTCATACCTGGAAGTACTCTTTGAATCGAGCAGTTTTCCTGATTTTCTGACCAGGCTTTACAACCTGAGCATTATTGCCTCAAATGATCTGCGCTTGATTGAAGAAATCCAGGATGAAAGGGACATTATCCAGGCCTGGAAAGACGAATTGGAAGAAAGCAAGGCTGAGCTTGAAAATATGCGCCGTCAGGTAGCCGCCAATGAAGAAGAAATAAGGCAGGCCACGGCCGACCGGGAATTAATTCTTGAAGAATTGCAGGGCGAAATAGTTAAAAACCTGCAGGCTATTGAAGACCTTGAAAAAGAAGCCCAGCGCCTGGATTCGATGATCAGAGAGCTGATTGCCCAGGCGGAAAGCCAGTTTTCCGGCATTGATGGTGATCTGCACTGGCCTATCGAATCGCCTACCAGGATTACCTCAGGCTATGGTTGGCGCCGGGATCCCTTCAGCGGTAATCAGGCCTGGCACGGCGGAGTCGATATAGCGCCCCATGGTGGGGCGGCCAACTATATCCTGGCTGCCGAAGAAGGAGAAGTTATTTATTCCGGCTGGAACGGCGGATACGGCAATTGCCTCATGATTGATCACGGCGGCGGGACTGTAACCCTCTATGCTCACATGAGCAGCCTCCTGGTTGGAAAGGGAGATATAGTGGATCGCGGTCAGCGGATTGCCAGGGCGGGCACCACCGGGTACAGCACGGGCGTGCCCCTTCATTTTGAAGTGAGAGAATATGAAAAATCACCGGTGCGCAGTTATCCGGGTGGAGGGATGGATCATCGCTACGACCCGATGAAGTATTTCTAAACACGGACTAATATTAAAACCGGCACCGGTTTTTAAGAAGCAATCAAGGCTTAAGCTCCTTTTCATCGGCCACTCCGGCTACTTCGGTACAGGAGTGGCCGATTTATAGCTACTTGCCTAACTAGCTATATTGATATTAAAATGCTATTCTGCTGTGGACACATTACTGTTTATTTATGGTATTATAGATGTTGGACCCCTTTGGTGGGGGTAATACAGCATGGTGGAGACTGGGGGAGAAAAGCTTGGAAAGAGCGGATAAAACTTTGCTTTTCCGGCTGTTGATAGTTTTTGTGGTCATACTGATCGGGACCAATGCCGCTAATTACCTGTTATTTTCCGGCCAGACTGATCCCGGACCGTCTGTCGATGAAGAGTCGAGAACAATTATCAGGTATGAACCGCGTGACCATGAACTTGAGGAAGAAACAAAAATATTTTTTGAAGCCATGGATAAAATTACCAGAAATTATTTCTACCCCGTAGAAACCGATAAGCTGGTTGAAGGCGCTATTCGGGGGATGATCGATATAATTGACGATCCCCAGGTCCGTTTTTTCGATCCCGATGAGCTGGAAGAATTCCTGCTCGATACCAGGGGTTCTTATGGCGGGGTTGGGATCCGTATTATTGAAACCGGTGAAGATATTGTGGTATTTGAAGCTTTCCCCGATTCGCCAGCTGAAAGAAACGGCATTATGGCCGGTGATCGCCTCCTGGAAGCAGACGGGCAATCATTGACCGGGGAAGGAATAGACCGGGCCGTAGAGCTGTTAAGGGGCCCTGCTGATACAACTGTTGATGTGAAAATCCGCCGGCCGGGCGCTGAAGAACCGCTTGAGATGACCGTCAGAAGGGAAGAAATTCAAATTGTGACCGTGACCAGCGAAAGGCTGGATGACGGAGTTGGGTATATAGCTATTAACAGTTTTGACAGTAATACTTCCGGTGAATTTTTAGATCGCCTGGAACAATTTGAACGAGAAGGCCTGGACGCAGGTCTAATCCTCGATCTACGCAACAATTCCGGAGGTTTGGTCGATCAGGCTGTAAGCATAGCTAAAGAGATTGTTCCGGATGGAGAAATTGTCAGGCTGGTGGGGCGAGATGAGACACTGAGGACCGTTTATAATTCCAGCGCCCCTAAAAAACCATATCCGATAGTGATATTAATTAACGAAGAAACAGCCAGTGCGGCGGAACTTTTAGCCGGGTCGATGCAGGACCGGGAAGCGGCGTTACTGGTTGGTCGGACTACTTTTGGAAAAGCCTCGGTCCAACAGTTGGAAGAACTGCCCGGTGAAAATGCAATTATGCTAACCGTTGCCAATTATTTTACACCCTCGGGCCACAACATTGATGAGTACGGCATTGCTCCCGATTTTGATATAGAGATGCCGGAAATCCTTCATTATTATCGCTATTTCCATCCGGGCCCTCTTGAGCTTGATGATTATGGGGTGGAAGTGGAGATGTTACAGGATATGTTGACCCAAATCGGCTATGAAGTTGAGAGCAGTGGTTACTTCGATGATGGGACCAGCCAGGCTTTGTCTGATTTTCAGGTCGATGTCGGGATTAGTCCCAGCGGCGAATTTGATGAATCTACATGGGTGGAATTGAGAGAAGCGCTTGATGTAGCTTCCCGGGAACAGGACAAGCAACTCAATTTCGGATTGGAACTACTCAATGATCCTGAGACCTGGATTGATGACGGGGGAACGGAGCAATAGATGCAGCTTTTTTTGGAAATCAGCCAGATCTTTGTTACTACTTTCATGATTGCTCTGGTTATGCCTATATTTTGGATAGTGCTTTTCCTGGTTTACCTCCAGTACAGACGACAGGCTGCAACCGAGGAAAAATTGTTTGGAAGAAGCATTAATCGGGTTGGCAAGCAGATGATCACGTCTGTCGGCCTGGGTATGGTCGGTGGTTTTGGGGCCAGCGCTATCCTGGTGTTCATGGGCCTATCCCTCGAACAAATCGGCCTCTATTTCATTTGGCCGGTGGCCCTGCTGCTGCTTTTGATCAATCCCCGCTACCTCTGTTTTTCTTATGCCGGGGGCATTGTGGCTTCCATGGTTTTGCTGTTCCGTTATGCTTTTCTGCCCCTTTTCCCAGCCCTGAGTGAAAATGTGGTTATCGAATCTTTGATGCGCATCCATATCCCGGCTCTGCTGGTTCTGATCGGATTGCTTCATCTGGCCGAAGCTCTTCTGATCTATTTTGGCGGCCACTGGGGAAGCAGTCCTATATACCTCAAGAGGGATAACGGTGAAGTAGTTGGGGCTTTTTCTCTGCAGCGCTTCTGGCCTCTCCCCCTGGTGGCTCTGCTGGTGACAGTTGTTGCCGAGCCGGAAATAGTTGGTGTTAATATGCCGGGGTGGTGGCCTATTCTTCAGCCGGCTTTCGAACCTGGTGTAGGCGAAAGTTTGCAGTTTATGATTGTCCCGGTTGCTGCCGGGCTCGGCTATGGTGACATGGTCCTTTCTTCGACCCCACGGGAAAGAACTGCTTTCTCTGCCAAATGGTTGGCCTTATACAGTATGGCCCTGCTTTTTGTTGCGGTGGGGGCGGAATATTTCCCCCCCCTGGTGCTGCCCGGGGTAGTTTTTGCCCCCCTGGGTCATGAGCTGTTAATATTATACGGAAAAAATAAAGAAGAAAACAGACCCCCCCGCTATCGTCAGTCCAGTCCTGGAGTGACGGTGATGATGGTCTTGCCCAATTCTCCAGCTTATGATGCCGGTCTTTGCCATGATGATATTATTCTAAAAGTCAACGGAGAACCGGTTGCTGATAATTGGGAACTACTGGAAAAAATTGAAGCCAGCTATTTTATGGTCCTCCTGGACGGGTCCAGGAATGATCAGCCCTTTTCTGTGATATTGAAAAAGCAAACCCAGGAAGGCGAATATGCCAACGGTACTTTTCAATCCCGCCAAGATTCTGTCCGCTCCCATTACTTCATCTTGCACCGCAGTGCGGCCCTGGGCTTTATCCCGGTTCCCGCTTCGGATTCGCCGGTCTACCTTGAAATGCGCAAGCCGGATCCTCTGGGAAGGCTTAAACGTTTGCGTAAAAAGGAGAAAAAGTTTAAAGTTTCCTAACTCCCTTATTATACAAGTTAGTCCGCAGGCAATTTGCAATCGGAACAAATATTAATATAATTGAGAAGTAGCGGCCTGTTAACTATGTTATAATTGTTGTTGTTAACTATTATAAATAAGCTGCTGGACGAGAGGTGTTCAAATGGCCGTTAGCAGTGGCTTTAAAATAAGATCGGAATACAAGCCCACCGGCGATCAACCGGAAGCAATAGAAACCCTGGTGCAAGGTTTACACCGGGGTTCTCGTTACCAGACCCTACTAGGAGTAACCGGGTCAGGCAAAACTTTTACTATTGCCAATGTCATAGAAAAGGTTCAGCGACCGACCCTGGTCATGGCTCCTAACAAAATACTGGCTGCCCAGCTTTGCAGTGAGTTTAAAGAGCTATTTCCGGATAACGCTGTTGAATATTTTATCAGCTATTATGATTATTACCAGCCGGAAGCCTATATTCCCCAGAGTGATACATATATCGAGAAAGATTCATCGATTAATGATGAGATAGATAAACTTCGTCATTCAGCAACCAGCGCCCTTTTGGAAAGGAATGACGTGGTCATTGTCGCTTCCGTCTCCTGTATCTACGGCCTGGGGTCGCCCCACGAATACAGGGAGCAGGTGCTTTCTCTTCGCCCAGGGGCCAGGTTGGGGCGAGAGGAAATAATTGACCGCCTGGTTGAAATACACTACCAGCGCAACGAAATCGATTTTCATCGCGGCACTTTCAGGGTCCGTGGGGACGTAATAGAAATAATACCTGCTTCTTTTTCGGAGGCGGCCATCCGGGTAGAACTCTTCGGTGATGAAATCGAAAGGCTCAGGGAAGTGGATCTGGTCAGTGGAAAAGTTATCGGGGATCGGGCCCATGCGGCTATTTTCCCGGCCACACACTATGTTACAGCTCCCGATCAGTTGCAGCGGGCTGTGGTTGATATCGAAATGGAGTTACAAGATCAACTGGCCAAATTTAAGCACGAAGGCAAGCTGCTTGAAGCCCAAAGGCTGGAACAGCGAACCCTCTTCGATCTGGAGATGCTCCAGGAAATCGGGTTTTGCAGCGGTATTGAAAATTATTCCCGGCATCTTGATGGCAGGCCACCGGGCAGTCGTCCGGCCACACTGATGGACTACTTTCCACCTGACATGCTGGTGGTGATTGACGAATCGCACATTACCATTCCTCAGATTAACGGGATGTATAGAGGTGATTTGTCCCGAAAAAGCACCCTGGTTGAGCACGGTTTCAGGTTGCCTTCCGCCCTGGACAATAGGCCGCTTCGCTTTGAGGAATTTGAATCCCTGGTCAACCAGGCTGTCCTGGTATCGGCCACTCCCGGACCCTGGGAGCTTGAACACAGCAATGCTGTAGTCGAGCAAATAATCAGGCCCACCGGGCTACCCGATCCGATAGTAGAAGTCAGGTCGGCTGAAGGGCAGGTTGACGATCTTTACGGGGAGATCAGGACCAGGGCTGAAAAGGATCAGAGGGTCCTGGTTACGACCATGACCAAGCGCATGGCCGAAGATCTGACCGAGTATTACCGCAATATGGGGTTACAGGTGCGCTACATGCACTCCGAGATCGATGCCCTGGAGCGGATGACCATCATCAGGGGCCTGAGGCTGGGGGAGTTTGATGTTTTGGTCGGTATAAACCTGCTTCGTGAAGGCCTGGACCTGCCCGAAGTAACCCTGGTGGCCATTTTGGATGCTGATAAAGAAGGATTTCTTCGTTCCGATCGTTCCCTGATCCAGACTATCGGGCGCACGGCACGCAATATTGAGGGCAGGGTGATTATGTACGCCGAGGAAATAACCCCCTCTATGAAACGTGCCATCGATGAAACGGAACGACGGCGCCAGAAGCAGCTGGATTATAACGAACAATACAATATTACACCGCAGAGCATTATAAAACCGATTAGGGCCGTGATCGAGGCCACGGCGGTGGCAGAAGAAACAGAAGGCTATGACGTGGATGATCTTAGAAAAATAGACGAAGACAAACGCCGTAAAATGATCAAAGAATTGCGCAAAGAAATGAACCAGGCATCCAAGGAGCTGGCTTTTGAAAAAGCCGCCGAACTGCGGGACATGATTATCGAGCTTGAAAAGAAAGCTTGATAATGTCAAAGGTATGTCAAAGGGACGGTTCTTATGACATAAATCAAAAAATAAATGTCAAAAGAACCGTCCCCATGACACCATAACATGAAAAATAAATGTCAAAAGAACCGTCCCTTTGACATGGGTATGATGAGCGAATAGATAAATGAGGTGACTGTTTTGTCAGCTGGAGAAATAATTATTCGCGGGGCGCGAGAGCATAACCTGAAAAATATCGACCTGGAATTGCCCCGCAATAAATTTATAGTATTTACCGGGCTCAGTGGCTCAGGCAAGTCTTCCCTGGCTTTTGATACCATCTATGCAGAAGGCCAGCGGCGCTATGTAGAATCGCTTTCCGCTTATGCCCGTCAGTTTCTGGGCCAGATGGAAAAGCCGGATGTCGATCAGATCGAAGGACTTTCACCGGCCATTTCTATCGACCAGAAAACAACTTCTCGTAATCCGCGTTCTACGGTGGGCACGGTTACTGAGATTTATGATTATATCAGGTTGTTGTTTGCTCGTATTGGCAATCCTCACTGCCCAACCTGCCAGAAACCGATTAGTCAGCAAACCGTGCAGCAGATTGTGGATCAGGTGGCATCGTTGCCTGAAGGAACACGGGTCCAGGTCCTGGCGCCACTGGTCAGGGGGCGCAAAGGTGAATATACGCGCTTATTTGATGAAATGGCCCGCAAAGGTTATGTGCGGGTCCGGGTTGACGGCGAAGTCAGGGAGTTAGAAGAAGAAATCCGCCTGGACAAACAAAAAAAGCACAATATTGAGGTTGTTGTCGATCGGTTAATTATCAGGGAAGGGATCCAATCCCGCCTGGCCGATTCGCTGGAAAATGCCCTTAAACTAAGCGAGGGGCTGGTCCTGGTCCAGCAAGTAGATGGGGAGGAACAACTTTTTAGCGAGAATTTTGCCTGTGCCGAATGCGGTTTCAGCTTTGAAGAAATCAGTCCTCGCATTTTTTCCTTCAACAGTCCTTATGGAGCCTGTGCAAAATGCAGCGGCCTTGGAAGCAAGGCGGAGTTTTCTCCCGATCTGGTTATCCCTTATCCGGAGCTGTCCCTTCGGGAAGGGGCTGTTCACGCCTGGTCGGGCCAAAACTATTACCAGCAGTTTCTGGAAGCTGCGGCCAGGGCCTATGATGTTGATATGGACAAACCTTTCAAAGATCTTTCACCAGATCAGCAGGATAAGATCCTGTACGGTTCGTCTGATAAAATAAATTTCCGCTATGTTAACATGTTTAAAAGGGTCCGGAATTATAAAAAAGTATTTCCCGGAGTGCTTAAACTGCTGGAGCGGCGTTATGCTAATACCTCCTCAGAGGATATGAGAGACGAAATGGAGCGGTTCATGCAAATCAGGCCTTGTCCGGCCTGTGAAGGTCGGAGGTTGAAGCCTTCCAGCCTGGCTGTCCTGCTTGGCGGCTACAACATTGCCGAAATATCGTCCCTGACCGTTGAGCAGACGGCGGAATTTTTTGCTCAGCTGCAGCTTACGGCTCGGGAGGAATACATTGCCCGCCAGGTTCTTAAAGAAATTGGGGAACGGTTGCAATTCCTAAGTCACGTGGGTCTGCAGTACCTGACCCTGGATCGGGCCGCATCTACTCTTTCCGGAGGGGAGGCCCAGCGGATCAGGTTGGCCACCCAGATTGGTTCCGGTTTGACAGGAGTGATCTATATCCTGGATGAGCCCTCTATAGGTCTCCACCAAAGGGATATTGCTCGTTTGAATGCTACATTAAAAAAATTGCGCGACCTGGGTAACACCGTCCTGGTAGTGGAGCACGACGAAGAGACGATGCGCAGCGCCGATCACATTGTCGACATCGGGCCGGGGGCAGGCGCTGCAGGCGGGAAAATTGTGGCCCAGGGCAGCCTGGAAGAGATAACGGGGGTTCCCGGGTCAATTACCGGAGATTATTTGGCCGGTCGGCGAGAGGTGGCTGTTCCGGAACAAAGGCGGATTGCCAACGAACGCTGGCTCTGGGTCCGCGGCGCCGAAGAGCATAATCTGAAAAATATCGATGTAGGAATTCCCCTGGGGATGTTCAACTGTGTGGCCGGGGTATCCGGTTCGGGCAAAAGCACCCTGATTAACGAAATCTTAGCCCGAAGTCTTTCCCGGAAACTGCACCGATCCAGGGAACAGGCCGGCCGGCATAAGGGGCTGGAAGGTGTGGAACACCTGGACAAGGTTATTGTTATTGACCAATCCCCCATCGGCCGGACCCCGCGTTCCAACCCGGCTACCTATACCGGCCTTTTTGACGGGATCAGGGAGTTGTTTGCCAAAACCCAGGAATCCCGCCGCCGCGGTTATAAACCGGGAAGATTCAGTTTTAATGTCAAGGGGGGGCGCTGCGAAGCCTGCCGTGGTGATGGTATCTTGAGGATAGAAATGCACTTCTTGCCCGATGTATATGTTCCCTGTGAAGTTTGCCGCGGTAAGCGCTACAACCGTGAGACTCTGGAGGTCCGCTACAAAGAAAAAAATATTGCTGATGTGCTCGATATGACAGTTGAGGAGGCCCTCGAATTTTTCTCGGCCATTCCCAAAGTCCAGCGTAAAATGCAGCTTCTTTACGATGTTGGCCTGGGTTATATCAGGCTGGGCCAACCGGCAACCACCCTTTCAGGAGGAGAAGCCCAGCGGGTCAAACTGGCCACAGAGCTTTCGCGACGTAGCAATGGGCGCAGCCTTTATATTCTTGATGAACCGACCACCGGCCTCCACCTTGATGATATCAGCAAGCTTTTGCACATTCTGGACCGCCTGGTTGACGGCGGTAATACGGTAGTGGTAATTGAACACAACTTGGAAGTGCTCAAGAGGGCCGATTATATTGTCGACCTGGGCCCGGAAGGTGGAGACAAGGGCGGTTGGGTAGTAGCCGCCGGTTCTCCGGAAGAAGTGGCCGCCTGCGAGGAATCCTATACAGGAAGATGGCTGGCCGGTGTCCTGCCGCGGTCTCGGAAGGCAGCCGAAACTTGAATGATGGAGAGTTAGAGCATGCTTGAACAGCTTAAGGATAAAATTCAGCAGATCCCGGCCCTGCCGGGAGTCTACCTGCTTAAAGATAAAAACGGCCGGGTGATATATGTTGGCAAAGCCAATTCGCTCCGCAATCGGCTTAAATCTTACCTGGCCGACAATGGAACTATGTCTCCACGGTTGCGTTCATTGCAGGGCCGGCTGGCTGATATTGAATATGTAGTTACAGACACCGAGGTGGAGGCCTTGATCCTGGAATGCAACTTGATCAAAGAATACCGTCCCCGCTTTAATGTCAACTTAAAAGATGACAAGGATTATCCCTACCTGATCCTTACACCTGAGCTTTACCCGAGAATGGAACTACTCCGGCTTTCGCAAAGGAAAAGTCGGCGTGGTCGGTACAAACCTTCACCCGGCAAAGAAGAGCAGCGTTTTGGGCCTTTTACCGACGTCGGAGCAGTACGAGAAACGATGCGTTTTATCGGTTCAATATTCCCCCTGCGCCGCTGCCGCCAGCCTTTGAACGGGACTCCTGCTGCCGATCGGCCCTGCCTCAATTTCCAGATGAAGCGCTGCCTTGCTCCCTGTCGTGGTGAAAAGGAAGTCTCACCTGAAGAATATGACCGGCTGGTCAGGCAGGTGGTTCTTTTCCTGCAGGGTCGTCATGGCGAACTGGGAAAAAAGCTGAAAGAGCAGATGGAAGAAGCTGCCCAAGAACAGCGTTTTGAAAAAGCGGCCGCCTTGCGTGATCGTCTCCAGGCCCTGCAGAGAGTGGCCGGCCAGCAGCAAAAAATGGCCCTGAATGAGGATGATGCAGAACGGGATGTTCTGGCTCTTGGTCGGCACGGGGACCGGGCAGCCGTCCATCTGTTTCAGGTTAGGAGCGGCAAACTGCTCAGCCAGGAACACTTTCTTCTCACCGGCGCGGAAGATGCCGATGACGAAGAGGCTATTGCTTCGTTTATTAAATCTTATTATAACCAGGCCGAAAGCCTTCCTCCGGAAATTGTGATTTCAGATCAGCCTAACGATATGGATTTGCTCAGGGAGTGGCTTAAGGGTAAAGCGGGCCGCAAGGTAGAACTGCGTGTCCCCAGGCGCGGGTCTTTAAAAAAACTGGTCGAACTGGCCCGGCGTAACTGCCGCCTGCGCCTGGAAGAAGATGCCGAACAGCGGCTGCGGAAAACAGTTCAGCCCTTGAAAGAGCTGGGGCGTTTGGTCGGGTTGGAGGCGCCGCCGGAAAGGATCGAGGGTTTTGATATATCTCACTTGCGCGGTGGGGAACCGGTAGGGGCTATGGTCGTTTTCCATGCCGGAGAACCGCATAAAGAAGGGTATCGCCAGTTCAACATCCGCTCAGCCCGGGCCGGCGACGATTACGGCGCCCTGCAGGAGGTGTTGCAGAGGAGAGCCGGCCGAGAAACCTGGCCAAAACCCGACCTGATCCTGATCGATGGAGGAAGGGGCCAGCTTAGTGCCGCCGGGAAAGCCCTGGCCGGAACGTCCCTGGAAGATGTGCCTCTGACTGCCCTGGCTAAAGATCCCGATCAACTTTTTCTGCAAGGTGCAGCCTTGCCGGTGCGAATGGCTGCCAATAGCCCTGTTCTTCAGTTGTTGCAGCGCATCCGGGATGAAGTGCACCGTTTTGCCATAGGGGGACATCGCAGCAGGCGAAGCCGCAGCGGCATCCGTTCCCGGCTTGATGATATCCCGGACGTAGGCCCTTCCAGGCGGGCTGCTCTGCTCAGGCATTTTGGGAGTTCGGATGAGGTGTGTAAAGGCTCGGTTGATCAACTGGCTGAAGTGCCGGGTATAAACCGATCCCTGGCTGAAACCATATACCGGTTCCTGCGTTCGGAAGATGAAGGTAATTGATACCTTGTTAAAAGCCTTTGATTTAGCGCCTGCTAAAAAGAATCACCTGGTTATGTTATACTATCATTGAGGTGGTCAATAATGCGTTTCCGCCTGATTGCAGCGGACCTGGATAACACACTGCTCGATGAAAATTCCAAAGTGTCGGGACGCACAAGAGAAACTATCCAAAAAGCAGTTTCACGGGGAGTTAAGTTCACTATTGCCACCGGGCGCATGTTTAAAACCAGTGTGGATTACATGGATGACCTGGGCCTTGGTTGCGACTGGCCCTTGATTAACTACCACGGGGCCATGATTAAAACGGCAAAGACTGAGAAAGTGATCCTCCACCGTCCCCTGGCCAACAGGGCGGCTATAGATGTGATAGCCGAGGCTAACCGGAAAAGCTTGCATGTAAGTATGTTTATTGGAGACAATCTTTATGTCCGTGAAGAAAATGAATATACTCGCTATTATCATTCCTTGACCGGAATCGAACTGCAGCCGGTAGGTGATCTGATCAGTTTTTTAGAGCGGAAAAAGGTTAATCCAACTAAGTTAAGTATTGTTTCCTGGGACGGGCAGGTAGACGAAATGGAAACGTACTTAAAAGAAAAGTACGGTAATAAATTCTCTATTTTGCAGTCCAGACCTTATTTCCTGGAAATAACAGACAGGAAAGCTACCAAAGGCCAGGCTTTGCGCTGGCTGGCCGAGCAGGAAGGGATCAAGGCGGAAGAAATTATTGCTTTTGGCGATGGTTATAACGATATTGACATGCTTGATTATGCCGGACTTGGTGTGGCGGTGGCCAATGCCAGGCCGGAAGTTTTAAAAACAGCGGCACTGGTGACAGGGCCGCACCATGAAGATGGCGTAGCAGATATCATAGAAAAGTATGTTCTCAATTAGCAGTGTGAAATTTAAGCCGTTCACTTGTCGGCAAAGTATTTATGAAATGAAAAAGAAGCTGTCACTATTGATCGGTAAACGGCATAATTGCCATGCCGGTTGATTTAACGCTGAAAGTCTGGATGGATATCCCCGGCAGCTATGATTATGGGCAAGCTGGAATATAATGGAAAGATTAACTCAGCATAGTTATGAAAGGGGAGGCTGATGAAAATCAGCGACAATGATGAATCTATTCGGTTGATTATAATTACGGGACTCTCCGGGGCCGGGAAAAGCCATGCTTTGAATTGCTTTGAAGATCTAGGTTATTACTCTGTTGACAACATGCCGCCGACCTTGATTCCCAAATTTGCCGAACTTTTTGTCCAGTCGGAAAACAAGAAGGTTGCTCTGGTCTGTGACATGCGGGGAGCCGCTTTTTTTGAAGATATGTTTGAATCCCTGCAGGAGTTGAAACGAAATGGTGTTGATTACGAAATATTGTTCCTGGTGGCTGATGATGATGTCCTGATCAGACGTTTTAAAGAAACGAGAAGGCGTCACCCCTTAAGTGAGATAAGCCTTCCGGAAGCAATCCAGAAGGAAAGGGAGGGGCTGAGCGGGCTTAGGGGCAAAGCGCACAAAGAAATAGACACCTCTTATCTGAAACCCTGGGAACTTAAGGCCAGGATAGTTGAACATTACGAACCAGAGCAGCGGGATAAGAACATGCAGATTCGGATAGTTTCTTTTGGGTTTAAGTACGGCCTGCCGCCCCATGCGGACCTGGTGTTTGATGTTCGTTTTTTGCCTAACCCCCATTATGTCGAGCAACTGGCTGCGCTGACCGGCGACGATGATCAGGTAAAAGATTACCTCTGGCGCTGGCCTGAAAGCGGTGAATATTTTGCAAAGCTTAAGGATATGCTCGAGTTTTCGATCCCTTTCTATGTTAAGGAGGGCAAAACCAGCCTGGTGATCACCATCGGCTGTACCGGAGGCAAGCACCGTTCGGTTGTAATCGCCGATGAAATCGGCAAGGTCCTGGGAAGCAGGTTTAACCTGGCCGTTGAGCACAGGGATATATATAAAAGTTGACAGGAGGCTGAACCAGTTGTCTTTAACCAGGCAGGTTAAGCATGAGTTGGCCAGGTTGGGAGAGCAGCTGGCCTGCTGCGGTTCTTGGGAGTTAAAAGCTTTTATACTCAGGAATGGTTATTATACCATCCGCCGTGATATACATGTTTTGACTATAACCGTCGATGATAGCGCCGTAGCCCGGAGGCTGTTCAACCTGCTCAGGCAGGCAGGAGTAGAAGCCCCATTGATAATCAGGGAGCAGGAAAAGCGCCTTGATAAGACCCGGTTTTTGGTCCAGGTCATGGGCAAAGATCAGATCGATGCCCTGCTGGTGTACTTAGACATCAAAGAAGCGGGCCGGCATCTGAGTTTGCCCCGTTTGAATGTGGTGATTCCCAAAAGGGTTTGCTGCCGCAGGGCATTTTTAAGGGGCGTTTTTATGGCCGGCGGCAGTATCAGCATTACCAGGAGTTCCGGTTACCATCTTGAGATTAACTGCGGAAACCTTGATGATGCACGGGTTTACAGGAAGGTTATAGATCTGTTTAACCTTAGAGCTTTGCTCAGGAAGCGTGAAGGTTATGCCTATCTTTATTTTAAAAGCGCGGAAGCGATTGCCGATTTTTTGAGAATCATAGGGGCCGGTGGGACCCTCCTGGAATTGGAAAGCATGCGCGTGGTTAGAAGCATGCGCAACCAGGTCAACCGGGTTGTCAATTGTGAAACAGCAAACCTGGAAAAAGTAGTTGCCTCGGCTCAACAACAACTTGAACTGATCGACCGGGCTGACCGTGCCGTGGGCCTGGAAAATCTCCCACCATCTCTTCGCGATGCCGCTTTGGCCAGGAGAAGGCACCCCGACGCCTCATTGGCGGAACTGGGCAAAAAGCTTGAGCCTCCTGTAAGTAAATCCGGGATGAATCACCGTTTTCGCCAGCTGAACAAAATGTTTGAGTACAATACAAAAAGCGGCGTCACATCTTGCAATAACCATGCCAATTACTGATAGCAGGGCAGGACTTGGCGCCCCTATGTCGAAATAAACAAAATAATAGGTAAATATATGGATCAAGGCCAGTTATAAATACGGCGTTAAACATACTGAAAACGCCTGAGTTTTTACCTGGAAAGCTTAAGAAAGGCGGTAGAGATAATAGTGAAACTTGATTACAACTTGAAACTTGAACAAACACAAAAATTAATAATAACTCCTGAGTTAAAACTGGCTATTACTCTCCTGCAGTATTCCGCCATGGAGCTTCAAGATCATATCCAGGAAGAGCTCGTTAACAACCCGGTACTGGAAGTTGTGGAAAACCGGGAAGATGAGAAAAACGAAGAACCTGAGGTGGAACAGGAAACGCCGAGCCAGGAAGAGGAGATTTACGGAAATGATTTTCCCTGGGAAGAGTATTTTAAAGATATGGGCCTTGATTCAACTGCCGAAAGAGGCGGAAGCACTACCCATGTTACTGAAAACCGGCCTACGGTTGAAAACTGTGCCGGCATGACCGGTACAATGCTTGAAGATCTACTCAGCCAGCTGCGAATGTTTTCTCTTACCGACCGTCAGTATAGGCTGGCTGCTTTTCTCGCCGGCAATCTTGATCGGAATGGTTACTTGCAGGGAGAACTGGAAGAACTGGCGCCGGTTTTGGGAGTTAAAGAGGAGGAGCTGGAAGAAGCTCTCAAAGTGGTGCAGAAGCTGGAACCGACCGGCATCGGTTGCCGCAACTTGCAGGAATGTCTGCTTCTTCAAATCCTCAAAATGGACGCCCCACCTGATCTGGCTGTGGAGATTGTTAACCATTACCTTCCGGCAGCTGCGGACGGCAGATACCATTATATCGCTTCCCAATTAAATTGCGATGAAAAAGCTATAGAGGAAGCAGTTGCCTTCATCCGGACCCTCAATCCTAAACCCGGCAGTGTTTACGGAGAGGGAGAGGAAACCCGTTACATCGTTCCCGATGTAGTGGTTGAAAAAGTTGAAGACCAATATGTAGTGATCGGTAATGAGGCCAGTATGCCCCAGCTGACGATCAGCCCTTTTTACCAGAGAATGCTGAAAAGCGATTCTATAGATGAGCAACTCTTTACTTTTGTTAAAAATAAGATCGAAAAAGCCCACTGGTTAATCAGGAGTATCGAGCAGCGAAGAGCCACCCTCTTCAAAGTAACTCAGCAGATTGTCGATATCCAGAAGCCGTTTCTCCTGAATGGCATCAAGAGCCTGAAACCTTTAACTTTAAAGGAGGTAGCCCAAAATGTGGGGGTCCATGAGTCGACGGTAAGCCGGGCTGCCGCCAATAAATATATACAGACTCCCCGCGGTCTCTTTCCCCTGAAGTTTTTCTTTACCAGTGGATTAGGCGGATCGGATGGCAGTGATCATTCCGCTCCGAGTATTAAAACGCACATCCGCGAAATTGTAGATTCTGAAACTCCGGCCAAACCTTTAAGCGACCAACGCCTGGCTGAAGTCCTGAGCGGTAAGGGTATTCAAATTTCGAGGCGGACTGTAGCCAAGTACAGGGAAGAACTTTCCATTCCGCCTTCCTATAAACGCCGCCAAACTTAATCTTCGGGATGGTGATACCAGTTGAGGCAGAAAAAAAGCATAGAAGATATTGATCTGCAGGAAAAATTAGTGTTGGTGCGGGCCGATTTTAATGTTCCCCTGGATGATGGCAGAGTCCGTGATGATGCCCGGATTCGGGCCGTGTTGCCGACCCTGGAATACTTGCTTGCCCGAGGGGCGCGCCTGGTTCTGGCTTCTCATTTAGGAAGGCCTAAAGGAAGGTCGGTCCCCGGTTTGAAAATGGACCCTGTAGCCGAAAGGTTGGGTGAATTGCTGGGCAAGCCGGTCCAAAAAATCGATCGAGTGGTCGGCCCCGAAGTGTTAAGCGCTGTCAAGGAGTTGGGTAGCGGAGAAATCCTGCTGTTGGAGAACCTGCGTTTTGAAAAAGGTGAAGAAAGCAATGACCGGGATTTTGCCAGGCAGTTGGCTGAACCGGTAGATATTTTTGTAAATGACGCTTTTGGCACCGCCCACCGGGCCCATGCTTCAACGGCGGGGGTGGCCGAGTTTGTTCCAGCCGTAGCCGGGTTGTTGATGAAAAAAGAGATTGAAGAGCTGTCTCGCTGTCTGGAAAACCCACAGCGCCCCCTGACCGCAATATTGGGCGGGGCCAAAGTTTCGGATAAAATCAATGTTATGAAGCGCTTCTTACAGCTGGCCGATCACCTCTTAATCGGGGGCGGGATGGCTAATACGTTCCTTGCTGCCCTGGGTTACAGCCTGGGCAGTTCATTTTATGAGAAAGATTTGTTGGATAAAGCTTCATCAATAATAAGAGAAAGTGAAGAAAGCGGCTGCCGCCTGGTTTTGCCCACCGACCTGGTAGTGGCACGTGAACTTGAGCCGGGCAGCGATTCGAAGGTCCTAAAACCGGAAGATATTGATGGTGATTGGAAAGCGGTCGACATCGGCCCTGAAACTGTTAAAGATTTTGGAACTTTTATTTCCCGATCCGCTATGATTGTATGGAACGGGCCGCTTGGCGTTTTCGAGGTTCCACCTTTTGATCAGGGGACCAGGCAGGTCGCAGGCGAAATGGCTGCCAGTGAGGCTTATTCTATAGTCGGTGGAGGAGACCTGGTTGCGGCTCTTGAAGCGCTGGGCCTGACAGGGAATATCGGATTCATATCTACAGGTGGGGGGGCCACTCTGGAATTCTGGGAAGGCAAAGATCTCCCTGGGATTCAGGCGCTACAGGACAAATAATAATTGATTCACTATGTCAATGTTACCGGTGTTTGTAACAGGCCCTGATATCTGGGATTCGAAATTACTGGGGAGGTCTGATTATGGAGATGATAATTGCTGCCAACTGGAAAATGCATAAAAAAACAGGCGATACGGCTGAATTTTGCCGAGCTATTTTGAAAGACCAACAGCTGTTTAAAGGTGTGGAAGTGTTGATATGCCCGCCCTATACTTCCCTGCCTCTAGCGGCGGAGTTCTTAAACGACAGTTCTTTGAAGTTGGGGGCCCAGGATTTGCATTGGGAACAGGAAGGCGCTTTTACCGGTGAAATAGCGGGTCCTATGCTTGCCGACCTGGGAGTTGAATATGTCATTATAGGTCATTCGGAGCGCAGGCACATTATCGGCGAAAGCAATAACCGGATCAGGTCTAAGGTTAAAGCAGCCCTTGAGGCGGGGCTTAAACCAATCCTCTGCGTAGGTGAAACCGAGGCGGAAAGGGAACAGGGATCGGCCAATAGCGTGATCAGCGAGCAGCTGCTCGCCGCTCTGGAAGGTTTGGCGCCCGGCGATATGGAGGAGCTGGTTATAGCTTATGAACCGGTCTGGGCCATAGGCACCGGTAAGGCTGCCCAACCCGGAGATGCCGATGCAGCATGTTCATTTATTCGTGAGGTTTTACAAAACGCTGCCGGCCCAGAACGGGCCCAAAAAATTCGCATTCAGTATGGGGGCAGCGTGAAAGTTGATAATATCGGTTCATTTGTTGAGTTTGCCTCTATTCAGGGCGCGCTGGTAGGCGGCGCCAGCATGCAGCCAGATTCCTTTAGCGCCTTGATTCAGGCGGCTCGAAAGGCGGTCCAGAATTGAACAAAGTCCTTTTAATCATTCTTGATGGCTGGGGTTACAGTACAAATGAAGAAGGCAATGCTATTAACTTGGCCCGGACACCCAACCTGGATCGTTTTTTTAAAGAGTATCCCTGGTCTTTGGTTGACGCCGCCGGTGAGGCGGTCGGCCTGCCCGAAGGGCAAATGGGCAATTCAGAGGTAGGACACCTAAATCTCGGCGCCGGACGGATTGTTTACCAGGAGTTGACCCGTATTGGTAAATGCATCGAGTCGGGCCAATTTTATGAAAATGAAGTTTTGCTGGAAGCCATGAAAAAGGTTAAGCAAAAGGAAAGCGCCCTGCACCTGATGGGCCTGGTATCTGACGGTGGAGTACACAGCCATTTTGATCATCTCATGGCCCTGTTGGAAATGGCCCGCCGCCAGGGATTGAATAACGTTTTTATCCACGCCATTCTTGATGGCAGGGATACCATCCCTTACGGGGCTGAGCCCTTTCTGGAAAAACTTGTTGCTTACGGCAGTGAACATAAAAACTGCCACATTGCCACCATCTGCGGGCGTTACTATGCCATGGACCGTGACCGACGCTGGGACAGGACCAAGCAGGCTTATCTTGCCTATACGGCAGGGGAGGGACTGAAAGCCAGGGATCCTCTCAAAGGCTTGAAAGAAGCCTATGAACGCGGCGAAGGGGATGAGTTTGTCCAGCCAACCGTTATAGTAGATCACGACGGCAGGCCCTTGAGCGTTATTAATTCGGAGGACAGCGTTATATTTTTCAACTTCAGGCCGGACCGGGTCCGCCAGATTACCAGGGCTCTGGCCGAAGAGGATTTCGAGCCCTTTGATCGCGGTCTGAATCCACCTCGCCCCCACCTGGCTACCATGACGGAATACGACCGGGAACTGCCCCTCCCTGTGGCTTTTACTCTTGACGATCTAAAAGCGACTCTGGGTGAGATCTATGCCCGGCAAAATCTGCCTCAAATGAGAATAGCTGAAACGGAAAAGTATGCTCATGTGACTTTTTTCTTCAACGGAGGCAGAGAGAAGCCTTTCTCCGGGGAGGAAAGGATCATGGTTCCTTCACCGCAGGTAGCAACATACGACCTGCAGCCGGAAATGAGTGCCCCTAAAGTAGCGGATAAAATTATTGAAACCGTTAAAAAAGGCCGGCATCCGCTGATTGTGTCGAACTTTGCCAACATGGATATGGTAGGTCATACCGGCGACCTTGCCGCCGCTATCGAGGCGGTGGTAGCGGTTGATGCTGCCCTGGGACGAATTGCCGCTGAAGCAGTTCCCCTTGGGTGGCATATCATAATAACCGGGGATCACGGTAACGCCGAGGAAATGAAAAACCCGCAAGGGGAAACCCTTACTGCCCACAGCGCCAACCCGGTCCCGTTTATTGTTATCAGCCGGGGAGAGCTTGAACTCCATGAAAGGGGGATTTTGGCCGATGTAGCTCCGACCATCCTGGCCCTGGCCGGCCTTGCTGTCCCCCCTGAAATGACCGGAAAAAATATGCTGTTGGAAGATCTAACAACAGCAAGGAGGGATTGTTATGGAAGAACGAATTCAAAAGATTAAAGCCCGGGAAATCCTTGATTCCCGGGGCAATCCAACCCTCGAAGTTGATGTTGAACTGCGGGGAGGTTGGGGCGGCCGGGCCGCTGTGCCCTCCGGGGCTTCTACAGGCGCTTTTGAAGCAGTTGAACTGCGTGATGGTGATGAGAAACGCTACCTGGGTAAAGGAGTCCTCAACGCTGTGCGCCATGTTAACGAGATTTTGGCTCCAGAGCTTTGCGAACAGAGTGCCCTTGATCAAAAAGGATTGGACCTGTTGATGCTCGACCTGGATGGCAGTGACAACAAATCGCACCTGGGAGCTAATGCCATTCTTGGTGTTTCCCTGGCCGTGGCCCGGGCGGCAGCGAATATGCTCGACCTTCCCCTTTACCGTTATATAGGGGGGCTGGGAGCCTGTATGCTGCCGGTGCCCTTCATGAATATCTTAAACGGTGGAGAACATGCCGACAACAATATAGATATCCAGGAATTTATGATCGTGCCCCTGGGCTCCGAGAATTTTTCCGGGGCTCTGCGCATGGGCACGGAAGTATTCCATCACCTTAAGAAGATCCTGCGTTCTCGCGGACTTAATACCGGTGTGGGCGATGAAGGAGGGTTTGCTCCCAACCTTGACTCTAATGAAGAGGCCTTGCAAGTAATTACTGAAGCGATTACAGCCGCAGGCTACAGGCCCGGGGAAGATATTTATCTGGCCCTTGATGCCGCCGCCAGCGAATTTTACCGGGATGGCTCTTATTACCTTGAAGGAAGGGCCTATTCTGCAGGTGAGCTAATCTCTTATTACCAGGACCTGGTTTCGCGCTATCCGTTGATCAGTATCGAAGACGGCCTGGACGAAGATGATTGGGACGGATGGCATGAAATGACTGTCGCTCTCGGCAGTAAGATCATGCTGATTGGCGATGATTTGTTTGTGACCAGCCCTGAACGTTTGAAACAGGGTATTGAAGCCGGGACAGCTAATTCGATCTTGATTAAATTAAACCAGATCGGTACCCTAAGCGAAACCCTGGAAACCATGAATTTGGCCAGGCGTTTTGGGTACAGCTGCATGATATCGCATCGTTCCGGGGAAACTGGCGACAGCTTCATATCCGACCTGGCTGTAGGGATCAATGCCGGCCTGATCAAAACTGGCGCCCCCTCTCGAATAGACCGGGTCGCCAAGTATAATCAACTGCTGAGGATAGAAGAGGATTTAGGCCGGGCAGCCTGCTATTATTTCCAATCGTTAAAATAAATCGTTAAAATAAATTTGTCAAAGCCTTTATTATATGTTAAAATATCGTGTGTTTAGCTTACAGTGATTATTGGTGGAGGTTTTATGATGATCGAGACCGTAGTTAATATTATTTACCTGGTTTTATGTATCGCTCTTATCGCAACCGTGCTGTTACAGTCGGGCCGTAGCGCGGGTCTCGGCGCTATTGCCGGTGGCGCCCAATCCCTGGTCGGGAAAAAGAAAGGGCTTGATGAAACACTGAGCAAAGTTACCCAGTACCTGGCGATTGGGTTTATGCTTTTTACAATTATCATGGTAGTTGTTTAAACAGTCCTGTATTATATTTTAATTGCCGGCAGGGAGCTCTACGGCCCCTGCCTTTTCATTTTCGCCCCTCAATCGGGGCCCTTGCTACCAGGAGCGAGAAAGGAGTTGTATACAAGTTTTTAAAAAACATAAAAATACAGCCGGAATCCTGAGAGATAAAATCCTTGATCTGCTCCAAAGAAACCGCCGGCAATCGCTTTCCTTAAAGCAAATCCTGGGTGGTCTCGAAATGGATAAAAACGATAAAAGCATCGTTAAAGCGGAACTAAAAAAAATGAGTAACGAAGGGCTAGTGATCAGGACTGAAGGCGACCGCTATGGTCTGCCCGAGAAGCTGGGCATACTGACCGGTGTCCTGGAAGGGAATCGGCGTGGTTTTGCTTTTCTGCGCCCCGATCAGCATCGTGAAGATATCTATATCAGTTCCAGGAACCTTAATGAAGCGGCCCACGGTGACAGGGTCATGGTCAAGCTGGATCGTAAAAAGGGCCGGAGAAAAAGGGAAGGGACTGTGATCGGAATCCTTAAGCGGGGCCAAAAGCGGCTTGTCGGCACCCTGCAGCGGGAAGGAAAAAGGTATTATGTCCTTCCCGATGATCTACGATTCCCGGGGCCGGTTCAGGTGCCGCTGAAAGGGATGACGGAAGCCGAGGTAGGAGATAAAGTGGTGGTTGAAATAGAAAGGTGGGCCCGGGGCAAGATGCCGGCCCGGGGCAAGCTGGTTGAATACATTGGCCCGGTAGGCAGTCTTCATACAGAACAGGGGACTTTCCAGCACCGCTTTGACTTGCCCGGGGAGCATCCACCCCAGGCTCTGAAAGAGCTGGAGAACTTACCCGGGGAGAATGATATACCGCGCCTGGCTAAAGAGCAGAAGCGGGCTGATCTTAAAGCTCTTAAAATGGTAACAATCGATGATGAAACAGCTCGCGATTTTGATGATGCCGTGTCGCTGGAGATACTCAATGGAGACCTATACCGGTTGGGGGTCCATATAGCGGATGTCTCCCAGTATGTCCGCCAGGGCAAACCGATAGACCGGGAAGCCCTGAAACGGGGAACCAGTATTTACCTGGTTGAACGGGCTATCCACATGCTCCCTTCCGGACTTTCGGAAAAATTGTGCAGCCTCCAGGCCGGTAAAGATCGCCTGGCGGTCAGTGTTATAATGGATATAGATGATGAAGGCAATCTTATTGAAGCCTCCTTTAAGCCCAGCCTGATCCGGGTTGATGAGCGGTTATCATACCAGCAGGTTGAATCCTACCTGTCTGGTAAGGAAGATGCGTCGGTATTTAAAGACAAAAGCATTGCCGTAATGATTGACAGGATGACTGGACTTGCCAAAATGCTCAGGGAACGGCGCATGCGGCGTGGGAGTCTCGATCTGGAGATCCCGGAAGCGAGGATTGAGGTGGACGAAGAAGGGGTCCCCACCAAAATCGGCAAGCGGGTCATGGGCCAGTCGGAATCGCTGATCGAAGAATTCATGATTTACTGCAACGAAACCGTTGCCGCATACCTTGAAGAAGAGGGGTTGCCCTGTATTTATCGTATTCATGCTATCCCGCCTGATGAAAAATTGACCGCGCTTAGAGAAACCTTGAACTTGATGAATGTTAAGGCAGTTTCCAAGAAAAAGCAGTTAAAACCCAAAGACCTGAACAGATTGCTTGAGGAAACCAGAGGTGAAAAAACAGAAAAGCTGGTCCGCTACCTGGTCCTGCGCTCGCTGCCCCAGGCTATTTACAGCGCTTTTAATGAAGGGCATTTTGGGCTGGCATCAGAGTGCTATTGTCATTTCACCTCGCCGATTCGTCGTTATCCGGACCTGGTTGTGCACCGCATCCTGAAACAGCGGCTGCTGCCGGGCGGCTACTCCAAGGAAAAGGCCAGGCGCCTGCAGTCCCGCCTGCCGGCTATCGCCCAGCAGTCCTCAGAAAGGGAACGAGCAGCTGTGGAAGCGGAGCGGGCCAGCGTTGAAATGAAAAAAGCCCAGTACATGGAGCAGAGGTTGGGCGAGGAATACACCGGGATTATAAATGGAGTTACCCACTTCGGTGTTTTTGTCGAGCTGGACAATACTGTAGAGGGAATGATCCCTGTGACAGAGTTAAGTGACGATTACTATATCTATAACGAAAAAGCGTCCAAGTTAGTTGGTGAGAGAACCGGCAATACTTATCGGCTGGGGGACAGCATTAGGATACAGGTAATCAGGGCCAGCAAAGAAGAAGGCAAAGTAACTTTTGCCCCTGCAGAAAAGGAGGAAATTGTTTAGATGGATATTTATGAAGCTTTGAAGGAAAGAAGAAGTGTGAGGAAATACACCTCCGATCCTGTTCCCGACTATAAGCTCAACCGCCTGCTTGAAGCAGGAAGGCTGGCTCCCTCGTGGGCCAACAAGCAGTGCTGGAGTTTTATAGTGATAAAAGATCCGGAAAAGAAAGAAAAGCTTGCTTCGGCCATGCCGAAAGACAATCCCGCCCGCAAGGCGGTTGGGGAGGTGGCCCCCGTAGTGATAGTGCTGTGCGCGGACCCGGAAGCATCCGGCAAACAGGACGGTAAAGATTATTACCTGCTCGACTCAGGGCTGGCTATGCAGCAGCTGATGCTGGCCGCTAATTCCGAAGGACTGGGCACCTGCTGGGTAGCCTGGTTCGACGAGGATACGGTTCGCCAGGCCCTTTCGGTACCGTCCGGGTACAGGGTAGTGGCCCTGACTCCTGTCGGAGTGCCGGAAAAACAACCTTCCCCGCGGCCGCGCAAAGATCTGTCCGAGATTACCTATGCTGAAGAATGGGGACGTCCATTTAACGGTTAAGCTTCGGTTTTGATGATTTAGGGTGTTTTACGCTGCTCAACCCCAGCCCGTATCAGCCGGCCTTGCGATCAGGTTTTAGCTTTTATCTGCAAATGAGGATTGAAGAGAGATGGAAAAAATTATTAGTACCAACCGCAAAGCAAGACATGATTATCATATTGAAGATAGTTTTGAAGCAGGTATTGTTCTTACCGGCACTGAGGTCAAGTCTATTCGCAACAGCCGGGTTAACCTCAAGGACAGCTATGGTAAGGTTGAAGGCGGCGAACTTTTCTTGTATAATATGCATGTAAGCCCATATGATCCGGGTAACCGATTTAATCATGAACCGGTGCGGACGCGCAAGCTGCTGATGCACAAAGCTGAGATCGGCAGGTTGGCCGGAAAAGTGCAAGAAAAGGGCTATGCCCTGATCCCCCTGAAGATTTACTTAAGACAGGGCCTGGTTAAAGTGGAACTGGGGATGGCCAGGGGTAAGAAGAAGTACGATAAAAGGCGGGATATTGCCGAACGTGACCGGAAACGGGAAATGGAACGAGACATGAAAGACAAGGCCATTAAGGAAAAGATATAAGTTCCCGAAAATGGGGGCGTAAGGATTCGACGAGGGTCGATGGAAGCAGAAGCTGCAAGCCCAGGACCATGACCTGGATAAAACATGGAACGGCTATAGACGCCAAACCGAATTACGCACTCGCTGCTTAAATAAAGCAGCGCATCCCTCCTTTCCCTGGC